>CAIYYV010000137.1 GCA_903930425.1 Akkermansiaceae bacterium
CAAGCCACTTGTTTATCCACGTCGCTGCGGAGGTTTTCGATGATGAAATCCTGGCGGTCGGGCGTGTTTCTGCCCATATAGAATGCTAACAGTTCTTTAACTCCCTTGCCTTCCTCGTATTCCACGGGGTCGAGGTGCATGTCCGGGCCGATCATGAAGCTGAACTCGTCGGGAGAAATCTCCCCGAGGCCTTTGAAACGGGTGATTTCCGCGGTTTTGCCGAGTTTCGAGATGGCCTTCTTGCGTTCGTTGTCGTCATAGCAATAGACGGTTTCCTTTTTGTTGCGCACGCGGAAGAGTGGGGTTTGCAGGATATACAAATGCCCGTCGCGGATCATTTCGGGAAAGAACTGGAGGAAAAACGTGAGCAACAAGAGGCGGATATGCATGCCGTCCACATCCGCGTCGGTGGCGATGACCACTTTGTTATAGCGCAGGGATTCGATGCCATCCTCGATATTGAGGGCGGCTTGAAGCAGGGCGAACTCCTCATTTTCATAGACGATTTTGCGTGGTAGGCCGAAGGTGTTGAGCGGTTTTCCACGGAGTGAAAAGACCGCTTGGATTTCCACATCGCGGCTTTTGGTGATAGAACCGGATGCGGAATCGCCCTCGGTGATGAAGAGCGTGGATTCCTCGCGGCGCTTGTGCTTGCTGTCGAAGCGGACCCGGCAGTCACGAAGTTTTTTATTGTGAACTTTCGCTTGTTTGGAGCGTTCCCTGGCAATTTTTTGGATTCCCTTGAGATCTTTGCGTTCGCGCTCCGCGGATTGGATGCGCTTGTGGATGGCCTCGGCGACTTGCGGGTTTTTGTGCAGGTAGTTGTCGAGATGGGTTTTCAAGAAATTTCCGATAAAGGTGCGCAGTGATTCGCCATCGGGGGCGATGGTGGCCGAGCTCAATTTGGTTTTCGTTTGGGACTCGAACACGGGTTCGACGATGCGCACGCAAACGGCGGCTTCGATTCCCGCGCGGATGTCTGCGGGGTCGAACTGTTTTTTGAAGAACCCGCGAATGCCCTGCACGAGGGCCTCCCTGAATGCGGCGAGATGGGTTCCGCCTTGGGAGGTGTTCTGGCCATTGACAAAAGTATAGTATTCTTCACTGCTTTCGGCGCTGTGTGTGAACGCGATTTCTATATCTTTACCGATCAGATGAATCGTCGGATACAGTGGTTCATTTTCCATTTCCTCGCGCAATAAATCGAGCAATCCGTCTTTGGATCGGAATTTTTTTCCATTGAACACGACCGTGAGGGTCGGATTCAGGTAGGAATAATAGCGGCACATTTTTTCGACAAAGGGCTCCTTGAATTTTGCCTTGGCGGCGAAAATCGTGCGATCGAGTTCGAAGGCGAGGCGGGTGCCGTTCGCGCCGTCGTCGCGCCGAGGGTGTTTCATGTCCACCGTGAGTTGGCCTTTGGAGAACTCGAGGGCTTTGGTTTCGCCATCGCGCCATGCTTGGATTTCAAAGAACTCCGCAAGAGCGTTGACTGCCTTGATGCCAACGCCATTCAGGCCCACGGTTTTTTTAAAGGCCTCACTGTCAAACTTGGCACCGGTATTGATTTGCGCTGCGCAGTCAAATAATTTTCCTAACGGGATTCCGCGTCCGAAATCGCGGACTTCCACGCGGCCTTCCTCGTCGATTTCCACGCGGATTTCTTTGCCGTAGCCCATGATGTGCTCGTCGATTGCGTTGTCGATGGCTTCTTTGAGCAAAATATACAGCCCGTCATCGGGCGATGACCCGTCGCCGAGTTTTCCAATATACATGCCCGGGCGCATGCGGATGTGTTCGCGCCAGTCCAGGGATTTGATGTCGTTTTCGGTGTATTCGGCTGCCATGCGGGAAATGCGTTGCGAGATTCCTATGCGTGTCTTGGCTGTGATGCAAGGTCAGGCATGCCCGACGCGACAAGGATCATCATGGGTAATGCTTGACGGTCGGGAACCGTGGCGGCAACTTTGTTTTTTGGAACTCAATGCCAACTGGGTTGTCGCCGATGAGGTGGCCGAAAGGGCACGCGAGTTTCCTATCCTATCAATTTGCTTCATGACCTGATGGACAACACGACTTTTGGATTGACGCTCTTATTCGTGGGCATGGGCGGCACGCTGCTCACGCTCTGGATATTGGCGGTTTTAATTGGCTGGCTGACGCGTCTGTGCCAACCGCGTGCGAAAGGAGATCCGCATGAGTGAGGCGCTGTTCAATGCCATGCAAGCGCTCGGGGCGGGTGCCCGGTTCTTTTTTTCGCCTGCGGGCGTTCCCAATCTGATCATGGTGCTCGTGGCCTTGGGTATGTTTTGG
>CAIYYV010000138.1 GCA_903930425.1 Akkermansiaceae bacterium
GGGTTGGCATATACCTTGAGCCGCGCCTTGCGAGGGAGCGCATCGAGATAGTCATAATTGTCAAAAAACAATGTTTTAACGCCAGCGAGCGGCTTGCCGTCACGGAAGGCCTGAGCCTTGAACACACAGCGGAAGGCACGCGGCCCAAACGGTGCCGCCCCGTCAAGGGCTTTGCAATCGCTGACCGTGATGGCAAACGGTTGGGTATAGGCTGGGGATGTGACACTTGGCGCGGTGCCATCAAGGGTATAATGAACCGCCACGGCTTTCGGAACGTGCCCGAGCGTGAGAGTGGTGGATTTTTTGAACACTGAAATGAAGTCGTTCTTCTTCACCACGGTCTTGTCAGTCTCCACGGTGAAACCAAATGGATACCGGTCATAGAGCAGATTGTTGACGGCCAATCGCGACTTGAAATCGGCAAAGCCCATCTTGGCACCGGGGTTCCACACGCGTTCTGCCATGGCGGGAACGCGCTCGCGCAAGCTGGGGATTTCGGCCCATTCATTTTGTTCCCAGGTGCTGACTTGCGCGCCTTGGAGCAACGGTGTGGCCGCCTCAAGGTTGTGCCAGACGACCTGATCGTAACCCTTGCCGGCGACCTGGCCAAACTGCAACGGATTCCAGTCATAGAGATGCTCCGGAGTGTGGCGCGTCTGCAATGTCACATACAGCGGGGTCCATGAAGCATTGATCATCTGATAGCCGTGCTTGACCAGGTTGGAGGGGAGGTTATAGGCCACCTCAAATTCCATCACTGTCACATCTTTATCTATCTTGATGTTCTTGCCTCCATCGTCCTTGAAGCCCTCCCATACGATGGTTTTCTTGCCATACTTTTTAACCAGCGCATTCATTTGATTGATGTAATGCACATACATGTCATGCGGTTCATCGAGCTTATTTTCTTTAAGATACGCGGCATTGCCTGGCAACCCGGCGATTTGTCCCAGGCCTCCCACTTCATCGCATCCGATATGAAAATACGGGGACGACTTGAAAACCTCCGACATTTCGCGCACGAGGATTTCGAGCGTCGGATAAAGCTTGGGATTCATGAAGTTGAAACACCCGGTACCCACGGCCTTGCCGCTGGCATCCACCGTGCCGAAGGCTTCGGGAAATGAACGTTGCAGCGCCCCGCAATGACCGGGTCCCTCCAACTCGGGAATCAATGTCACCCCGCGAAGATCTGCAAATGCCACAAGCTCCTTGAGTTCCTGCATGGAATACGGCGGCACACTCCAGTTCTGAGTGGTGACCTGCGGATACGTGGGGGATGGGAAAAGAAAACTTTGGTCATCATTGAGATGCAGATGCAGGTAGCGGACTTTATAGAGTCGGCACAGCAACACGGTTTGCTTGAGATTTTCAATGGAATGGGGATTGCGGGCGGTGTCGATCATCACCCCACGATACCCATAGGCCGGGGCATCGCTGATTTTCATCACCGGCAACCCAAAGACACCCTTCGACTCAACCATCGATTGGATCAACGTCATCGTGCCCATGGCGACCGCACCGTAACCCGCGCCTTTCACCATCGCGGTTTTGGCCACGTCAAGAGAGTAGGATTCGCCCTTCAGAGAGGCGTCAAGACCTAACACAATATCTCCAGCCACGGGGGATTTCCCGGCTGTGGCAAGCGCCAACCCATGCAAACTGAAAATTTCATCACTCAGCAATTGAGCCAGCGGCTCAAGCGACGGGTCTGCGGCAACAATTCGGGAGGCGGCGGTGAGCGCCATCGTGCCGGATTGCGTCACGATGGAAACGGGATAGGGAACCAACGGAAGATTCGCCCGTGGCGGGGTCTGTGCCGTGAGTCCGACAGTAAGGGCCAGGGCGGTGAAAATGAAAACGGGTGCTTTGATCATGAAGGGTTTTTTGTGAAAGGGTTTTTCAAGCGATTCGAATCCATGGGGATGATGAGCTGGATTTCTAACAAGCGCGGTCATTCGTTCCACGGGATCCGGCGGTTATTTTTTGAGTGCCTCGATGATGCCTTGTGAGATTTTCTCTGCGATCAGCGCGCAGCCGATGCCGTTGGCATGGACGCCATCGCCGGTCAGGATTCCGGCGGGAGCGAACCGGATGCTGCCGTTCAAGCGCAGTTCGCAGTTATAGTTTTGCAGATAGGCAAAACACGCTTTTCGCAAATCCACGAGGGTTGCCCCCTTGGCGGCGGCCACCTTGCGCGTGATCTCGGCATATTCATCGCACTTGGCGTTGTTCACATTGGCCACGGACGGATCATCTCCCAAGACCGCGAGGGTGGCGAGCACCGGCACGGTTTTGTTAGCCTTGGCCGATACCACCATGTCACCTAACGCTTTTTCAAAATCGGCAGCGCCCGTTTTCCGCCACCAGATATCATTGATACCGATAAAGATCACCGCGACCTCCGGCTTGTCCTCGGCCAGATACTCGACAAATGGCCTCGGCTTCGTGCCGCCCGCATGGCTCGTCTTCGCGGCCGGGGTGTCATCCCCATCGCGCAGCGTCAGCACACCCCCACCATTCACCCCGTGATTGATGAATTTCACTCCCAGATTCTTCGTGCCTTCCCCGGCCTTGAACGCCGCGTCCATCGCACCGATGTATCCATTTTGCCAGGTGAGAGAATCCCCGAAAAACGCAATCTTCATGTCCTTCTTCAACGGCGTGTTCTTGCCACTCAGATTCGCGAGGCCCGGCACTTGATATAACTTTTCGCGCCCGGCCTTGGCCGATGCTGTGACATCATACGGTGGATTCACCGGTTGGACCGGGTGACCCGGCACCAATTCGCCGGTTTTCAGGATGGCGCACGTGTAGAGCCCGGCAGGCAGCCCGGCAGGATTGCGGAAGCCGATGCACGCGAGTTGCTGCGTGGTCAACGCGTCCGGCCCCTTGCCGAAGACGATTTGATCCTGTCCCGCGCCCGACGGTTTGCCTTTCCAACGATTGACGATCAACTCCTTGGTCACGTCCCATGCGATGCTGTGGCTGTCGGCGGCGCGCAACACATTGGCACCCTCGCCGCATTCAATCGTGGCATGCCCCTGAAGATCCACCGTGCCCAGCGTCTCACGGTGACCCTTTAAATCTAACACCGTAAGATCGCCCGCGAATTTCAGCGGTGCCTGGTCGGCAATCTGCTCGTCCGCGCTCCAATGGATTTTCCCGTTAGGTTCCAGAACGATGGCGCTGGCCAGGGCGTTCACTCCGTCTGATTTCGCCAAAGTGGTGGCGCCGCGGATGGTCACGGTGCCACTGAGGGTATTGGGGCGAGCGCCTGTTAGAACCGAGCCGCCCCCGATGATATGCCAATTGCCCTCGCCGGTGATAACGCCGCGCAGGGGCATGCCACTGCCGCCATCATCGAGCGTCCAAGTGGTGCCGGGGTTCACCGTGACAGTGCCTTCATGCGGCCCATTGACGGTGACGCAGCTCCAGGTTGCCGGGCCGGCGATCCGGCTATTCCGGGTCAATGTGCCCGGGCCACCGCCGAACCAAAGCGCGCCGCCATTCATGACGACGTCCGAGGTGCCGCCGCCCAAGGCCGCGAGGTGATTGCTGAGGAGCATGCCTTTATCGATAACGACGGAGCCGGTGAAGCCCGAGTTATCGCCCGCGAGTTCGACACAGCCGTCGAGTTCTCCAATCGTTAGAGTGCCGGTGCCGGTCAACCGTCCGCGGATGCTGAGTCGTTCCTCGCCGAGGAACCAGATATTGCCATTGGCAAAAGTGGCCTTGCCCGCCAAATGAAGATCGCTGGTGACAATCATGACGGCCGCCGATCCCGCCGCATACTTGAGGCCCCGCAGCGATCCGCCGTCGTCCAACGTCAAGGTGTTGCCAGCCAAAGTATAGGAAAACGAAACGACCGGATCAAAGGTGATTGAGCGGACCGCCTGGTTGCCGTTGAGGTTGATCGTCGTGGAGGCGGCGGCTTTGGGAAACATCACATGGTCACCCGACCGCGGAAACCCGGTGTCAGGCTTCCAATTCGCCGGCGTATTCCAAAACCCGTCCTTGCCGGCACCGGTCCAGACATAGTCGGCCGCGTGGCATGGCGCGACCGAACTCAAGGCAATGAGGATGATGCGAACGCAACGGCGCTTCACGGAAGAGAGGGGTTTGTTTTTTGAGAATCGCGCGAATGCGGTTCTCACTTCTTGCTCAAGGACCGGAAGATCCCGTCGCCAATGAGCTTTGCTAACAACTCAGTGCCGGCGGCACTGGGGTGGACGCCGTCATAGGTGAGCACTCCTGCAGGCTTGAAGTAAAGCGTGCCGTCCACGCGGAGTTGCGCGTTCTGGTTTTGGAGGTAGGCGACGTAGGCCCTGCGGAGGTCTACCAAGGTGCTGCCCGTGTCTTTGGCCACCTTGCGCGTGATTTCCGAATAGGCTTCAATTTTCGGGTCATCGCCATTTTTTCCGTCGGGCAATTCGCCGTGGACGGTCATGGTGGCCATCACGAGGGCGGTCTTATTCGATTTGGCGGCTGCGGCGAGGTCGCGCAGGCCTTTTTCAAAATCCTCTGGGGTGGTCTTGCGCCACCAGACATCATTGATGCCGATGAATACGACTGCCATGTTGGCCTTCTCGGTGGCGATCACCTCGGCAAACGGCTTCTGCGCGGTGTTGCCTGGATAACCACTGCCGTCGGCCCCGTCACGCAACGCGACCACGCCGCCCCCGTTGATCCCGCGATTGACGAGTTTGATCGCTTTGCCCGTTGTGCCTTCTCCCGCTTTGATCGCCTTGTCAATCGTGTCAATATAAGTGTTCTGCCATGTGATCGAATCACCAAAAAACACGATGGTCTGCGCGTCCTTGAGCGGACTCCCCTTGCCCGTTAGACTGGCAAGACCGGACAATTCGTAGATTTTCGCGCGGCTCGCCTTGGCCTCGGGCGAAACATCAAAGGGCGGATTGATGGCGCTCACCCGCGTCGCCGGAACCACTTGTCCGTTAGAAGTGATCTTCGCCGAGTAGAGTTGGCCATCCGGATTGTCGAACCCGACGCGCGACAGTTGCTCCTTGCTGAGGCCCTTGTCGTTTTTTCCGAAGACCAATTGGTCCTTGCCGGACTTGAAGCCGTTGACCGTCACCGTTTTGGTGAGGTCCCACTTGCAGGCACTGCAATCACCGACGGTGAGTGTGGCCGGTTCTCCACCCATCTGGATCACCGCCTGGGAACTCACCACGAGCGAGGCGATCGTTTCCTCATGGCCGTTCAGGTCGATTCCATTGATGCCGGGCCCAGATAAAGTGACATGAGAAGCGTCGTTGATTTGGTTAGACTTATTGAGCTTCACAATCGCGGTGCCCATGGTGCCGAGCGAAAGATCGCCGGCGATGGCATCCACCCCTGCGGGCTTATCCAATTCCAAAAGTCCATGCGCCAGAGTGAACACGCCCTTGAACGTGTTTGGTTTTTCGCCGCCGAGCACCGAGGGGCCGGCCTGCGGCACGCCGCCGCCACGCCATTCGAAAGTGCCCGTGCCTGAAATCGCCCCGCTGAATACCGTGCGGTTGCCCCCACCGGTCTCCATCACAAACGCGTGACCGTTGAGGTCCATATCGCCCGCCACCGCACCGGTCAACCAACCGAAGGTCGTGTCACCCGTCAGCTTGTAGCTCACATTCTGCCCGAACTTCGTGTTGGGGGCCTCGCACACGCCTGTGACATCCACGCCACTGGCGATTCCCGCCGCGGCGAGCAGCCCGAGGGTTGTTAGAATAACAGTTTGACGGGTTGGATTTGCGTTCATGTTCGTAAGGAGAATCATTGTTTACTCGATCTTTTCGGGATTGTATCAATTCATGCGGATTATTTTCCCGCTTTGCGGAAGTGGTCCTCGGTGAGGGGCCCCACCTGCTTGCCGGCGCTGTCAAACAAGGCCGCCCTCACAAAGGCGGGTTGATCGAGGGTCACGGGCTCCTTGTATTCCGGGGACTCCGGTGTGGGCGGCTTGCCATCCAGCGTGTAGCGGATTTTTCCGGGCGTGTCGGCGGTCATGGTGAGCGCAACTGACTTGTCGAACATGCGTTCCTCGACGTTGGAAAGTCCGGCATACTTCCAATGCACCGTGCGGACGAGGTTTTCCAGGATCGCATCGGTGGCAGCCAGGCGTTTCTGGAAATCCGGCCAAGTTTTTTTCGCGTCGAGGTTCCAAACGCGCTCGCTCATCGCTGCCATCGGCCAGCGCAGGTTGCCGAGCTCCACCGCTTCGGGTTGTTCCCACGAGCAGATCTGGGAGCCGGTCATCTTGGCATTCGGCTCGAGTTGCCGCCAGGTCGTCGTGGCGTAATCCTTGGTGAATGCGCCAAATCGATAGATGTTCCACTCGAAGATCTTCTGCGTGTATTCCGTGAGGTTCCGCAACACATACAAGGGCGTCCACGAGGCATTGATGACCGTGTAGCCGTCCGCCACCAAATCGTTCGGTTGATAGAAACGGTTTTCATAAACCATCACGATCACGTCCTTCGGAATGGGAAACTTGCTGTTAGGCTCGCGGCCGAATCCTTCCCAGACGATCGTGCGCTTGCCATTCTTTTTGACGGCGGCATCCATCAACGTGAGGAAGCGCCGATACATTTCATGCTGCCCCTTGTTGCCCAATCCGAGCTTCTTGAACGCTTTTTGGAAATATTCATTTTGGTCGGCATACACATAATCGGCCTCATCGCCGCCGATGTGGAAATACGGTGAACTCTTGAAGACCTTGCACATTTCACCAATCAGGGTGACGCAGGCATCGTTCACCTCGTCGCGGGCGAAATTGATGCTTGCGTGATGTTCGTAGGGCTTGGTGCCGCGAATCATCCAAAAATCCGGGTCGGAACGGTTCAGCGCCGCGCTGTGGCCGGGAATGTCAAACTCGGGAATGATGGTCACATAGCGCGCATCGGCATAGGCAACCAAGCCCGTGAGATCCTCAAGCGTGTAAGTTGGCGAGCCGGTCTGATTTTGTGTGAGCACCTTGGGGAAGGCCTTGGTCGGAAACATGAAACTCTGGTCATCCGTGAGGTGGAATTGCAGATAACGGATTTTGTAAAGACGGCACAAGCCGACCATTTGCTTGAGGTTGTCAATCGAGTGGTATTTGCGCGCCACATCAACCATCAACCCGCGATACGACTTGTCCGGGCTGTCATCGATGAGCAGGCGTGGCAGCGCGGCTGCCGCACCCTGACCGGTGATGGATTGCAAGAGGCTGACCGTGCCCATGGCGACCGCGCCATAATTGCCGCCGGTGACGAGCGCCTGGTTGCCGATGCTGACGCGGTAGGCCTCATCCTTGAGGGATAGGTCGGGTGTTAGAACGATGTCGCCGGGCTTGGATGGGCCGCTGACCACGGGAAGTTTGAGACGGGTGGTGGCGGTGATTTCCTCCGACAATACCTTGGCAAGCGGCAACAAGGCCGGCGCACTCGCAACGATCCGCGCCGTGCTCAGACGGAATTGACCTTGCTTGAATTCGATTTTCTTGGGCCAGGGAATCAAGCGGCCGCGCGCATCGTCGACCGGACCTGCGGCAAAAACC
>CAIYYV010000139.1 GCA_903930425.1 Akkermansiaceae bacterium
ATTATTTTCTGGAAGCGGCGGGAAAGAACGCAGCTGAAACAATCGGTATGGTGATCAGCCGTTCCGATGGCGCGCTAGCGGAAATAAAACCGGACGCCGTATTGATCCTTGGCGATACCAACAGTTGCCTTGCGGCTATATCCGCCAAACGCAGAAAAATTCCAGTCTTTCACATGGAAGCGGGCAATCGCTGCTTTGATCAGCGTGTGCCGGAAGAGATCAACCGCAAGATCGTCGATCACATCAGCGACATCAACCTGCCCTACAGCAGCATATCGCGCGAGTATCTCTTGCGCGAAGGCCTGCCACCGGAACGCGTGATCAAGACCGGCAGCCCGATGTTCGAAATTCTGCATCATTACCTGGCGAAGATCGAAAGGTCCGATATCCTCGAGCGGCTTGCGCTGGGGGGAGGGGAGAGATCAGAGATCGGAGATCGGAGATCAGAGATCAGAGATCGGGGAGCAGAGATCGAAGATCAGAGGTCAGAGATCAGAGATCAGAGATCAGAAGTCAGTTCCTCCGGGCAACTCATCTCTTCGCTGTCCTCCGACCTCCGACCTCCGTCCTCCGACCTCTGTCCTCCTCTTCCCTTCTTCCTCGTCAGTGCGCACCGCGAGGAGAACATCGACGATCCGGCACAGTTCGCGAAATTGATCCGTGTGCTCAACGGACTGGCTGAGACCTACGGCCACCGGGTCATCGTCACTACGCATCCGCGCACCCGAAAACGCATTGAAACTACAGCCATTGCGTTGCACCCGCTCGTCGAATTGCACAAGCCTTTTGGGTTTTCGGATTACGTGCATCTCCAAATGCACGCCACCGCCGTTCTATCGGATAGTGGCACCATCACCGAAGAGTCGTCGATCCTGAATTTCCCCGCACTCAACATCCGCAACGCCCACGAACGGCCGGAAGGCATGGAGGAAGCGTCAGTCATGATGGTTGGATTGGAGTGGGAGCGCATCCGCGAAGCCCTCCGAATCCTCGAATCCCAACCACGCGGGAAAGACCGCGTCTTGCGCGTGGTCGCAGACTATCAGATCCCCAATGTCTCGGAGAAAGTCGTACGGATCATCACGAGCTACATCGATTATATCAACCGCGTGGTTTGGCAGAAGTAGGTGGAGAAAGAAGAGAGATGATGAGTGGATTGATTCCTCACATCAACATCGGGGCCGGAGGCCACTGTTCCTTGGGGTGATGAATATCGGCGGCCAGAGGCCACCGCTCCTTGGGATCAACTTGACATGCTCACGGAGATGGATTTAGTTGCGCCTCCACATGATCTTTTCACTGCATTTTTCATCGATGCCGATGCGTTGGAGGTGGCTGGATTGGCCGACAGCCGCGCGCTGGGCGGCAACTTTTGTGTGTTTTGTGGGGGTGAACTGGTTGTTGCTGGCGAATGCAAAATCATTTGAAAAGGTCCCGTCCTTCATTGCCTATCAGGATAAGATCGTTCATTTCGGGATTTTCGCGGTTCTGGCCGGTCTGGTGCGCTGGTCGATGCCTAATTTTACGGGGTCGGTTTTTTTGCGTGCCTCACTGGTTCTGGTGCTGATCGGCTATGGTGCTGGGATCGAATGCATCCAGCCGCTGATCCCCCATGCCGGGCGATCGTTTGAATGGATGGACATGCTGATGGATGGCCTCGGTGTGCTTGCGGGCCTGTGGCTATGTGAATGCCTTGCGTGCCGTCAACCATCCCTTGTGATTTGCGGCACAAGCGGGGAAGGGGAGGGGAATGAACCCAACCAACCAGTCGCCTCATGAAAAGCACCCTATCCTGCAAAATGGCACGCCCCGATCATGCGTTTTATCGCGTGCATCCGCCAGCATAGCATCCTCCGATCATCCGCACACGCGCATTCGGAACTTTCCCTGATATCATGTTCTATCAACTCAAGAACCGGAATTTTTATTTGTTGATTTACGCCGACGCCTTGTTGTTTGTCGCGTCGCTCTTTCTTGCCTACGCGCTGCGCTATTCGGGCGTCATTCCTCACCAGGAATTGATTCTGCTTCTGGAGATTCTTCCTTGGGTCATCGGCGTCAAGCTCGTTACTTTTTTCCTGATGGGTGTGTATCGGGGAATGTGGCGCTATACGAGCCTGCTGGATGCCATCGGCTTGCTGAAAGCCTCACTGCTGTCGAGCCTGATCCTATTGTGTGGATTGATATTCTTCAACCGCCTAGTTGGATACCCGCGCGCAGTGTTTGTGGCCGACTGGGTTTTCACGCTGTTCTTGTGTGGTGGGATGCGTGCCGGGATCCGGATTCTGTATTCCGCAAGGTTCCATTACTTCCACCGTAGCGCCGCCGGACTCCGCCCCCCGAAAAACCGCCTCATCATCATCGGCGCAGGCAACGCGGCGAACCAACTCATCCGGGAAATCCAGCAAAATCCTTCAAGTTCCTATCAGGTTGTGTGTTGTGTGGATGATGACATGGCGAAGCAGCACCGGTCCATGTTAGAAATTCCGGTTCGGGGCCCGGTGACCCGCCTGAGTCATTTTGCCGACAAGTTCCGTGCTGCGGAGATTGTCATTGCGATGCCTTCGATCTCCCGCGAGCGCCTCCGCGAAATTGTGAGCATCTGTGAGAAGACCGGGCTGCGCTTCAGGACATTGCCGTCTTTGAGCGCCTTGATTGACGGCCAAGTCACGATCAATGACCTGCGGCCAGTCGCCTTTGAGGATTTGTTAGGGCGCCAGCCGGTGCAATTGGACATTGCGAGTATTGGTCAGTATCTCACCGGAAAGACAATCGCCATCACAGGTGCCGGCGGTTCTATCGGATCTGAAATTTGCCGACAGATCATCCACTTCAAACCTGCGTCATTGCTTCTGATTGACAATTCTGAATTCAATCTCTATCAGATTGAAATGGAACTTCGCGTCGAGCGAAAATTCCAGCCACTATTCCCGGTGATGGGATGTGTCCAGGATCGCCCGCTGATGGAGCAGATTTTTGCGCACCATCGCCCGCAGGTGGTGTTTCATGCCGCCGCTTACAAACATGTGCCGATGGTCGAGTTCAACCCATGGGAGGCCGTTACGAACAACGTGCTAGGCACTCAGATCATCATGGACACTGCGGAAAAATTCGGAGTCGACCGCTGTGTGATGATTTCCTCCGACAAGGCTGTCCGCCCGACCAATGTCATGGGGGCCAGCAAGCGGATTGCCGAGATCCTGCTCCAATCGCGCCCCCTCGGAAAGACCCGCTTCCTTGCAGTGCGCTTTGGCAATGTGGTTGGCTCATCAGGGTCGGTCATTCCACTCTTTCAAAGCCAGATTCAAGCGGGCGGACCGGTCACGGTGACAGATCCCGAGATGACTCGCTATTTCATGACCATCCCCGAGGCGTGCCAACTCGTCTTGCAAACCGGTGCCTTGGGCACTGGAGGTGAAATTTTCATCCTTGAAATGGGAACCCCCGTGAAAATTGATGACATGGCGCGCGACTTGATCCGCCTCTCCGGCAAAGAACCCGACAAGGATATCCAGATTGTCTATACCGGCCTTCGTCCGGGTGAAAAACTCTTTGAGGAGCTCATCACCCATGGCGAAGGAATCATCCCCACTACTCACGAAAAAATCGTGGTCCTCCGACGCCATGGCGACACCACAGAAAGCGCTCATTCGCGCAATTTGGCCGATCTCGAACAATTGTTAGACGATGCCAGGTCCTATGATGCCTCCCGTATCAAGGCCACGCTCAGACGCATCGCCCCGGAATATGTGCCCGCCGACAGCGTCAGCGTGCTGTGCGCACCGGCCCTGCGCTCTCGGCGAGAGCGCGCCACCTTTGAATGAGGCCGCATCTTGAAGCAGGGACCATGAAAGGCCAAAAACCTGACTGTTAGGGATTGCTTTGTCTTTCTGAAATAAGTGGTGCGGACGTCTCGCCCGCATCTAGATGCAGGGACCATGAAAGGCCAAAAACCTGACTGTTAGGGATTGCTTTGTCTTTCTGAAATAAGTGGTGCGGACGTCTCGCCCGCATCCTGAAGCAGGGACCATGAAAGGCCAAAAACCTGACTGTTAGGGATTGCTTTGTCTTTCTGAAATAAGTGATGCGGACGTCTCGCCCGCATCCTGACTCTACTCGGGGCGTCCCGCATCGGAAGAGGAAAATGGCGAACAAAACGTGCACGCTCCTTATCGGATGCGGGCGTCCACCCTCCTTCATTGATTCCCCACAGGCAGTTTATCTGTGATCACACGTCCATGATACCCATCGCACTCACGGCCATTTGGCTGCACTTTTTTTGGTCTCTGGTTCCTTCGTGGCGGTTTGGGGAATACTACAATTATGGTTTTTTGGTGCCGGTGCTGGCTTTCGGGTTTGTATGGCGGCGTGCGGGTCTGCTCCGCGAGATCGCGGCGACGCCATGGATGCCGGGAAAATGGTTCGATTGGCTATTGGCGCTCTCGACGGTAGGTGTCCTTATGGCGCTCATTCCGTTGCGCGTCATTGAAACCAGCGTGATCGCCTGGCGGCCGCCGCTGATCTTCCATGGCCTGCTTGTCACCGGGCTGACACTGGTCGCGCTGGTGCGTGCACGCGGCTGGAAAACCATGATTTTCTTTCTTCCGGTGATCGTTTTCGCATGGTCGGCGGTGCCGTATTTTCAAGTGCTTGAGAACACACTGGTGCGGCACTTGACCGGTTGGGTGCTGTCCATGACTCGCGAGGCATTTTTGTTAGGAGGACAGCCGGTCGAGCAACTCGGTGAACGACTCGTGCTCGGCGCGAGGGTCGTGGACGTCACCGACGGCTGCAGCGGCATCCGATCGATTCAAAGTTTGCTGATGGCCTCCTTGTTTTTTGGGGAATTGTTGTGGCTGCGTTTGCCTGGTCGCATCCTACTGATTGGCTCCGCACTAGTCGCCGCAGTCGTTTGCAATATCGGCCGCGCCTGGTATCTCGCCAGCGTGCAATTTGCACACGGGGAAGATGCCGCCCATGCCGTCCATGACACAGCCGGGCATTTGGCCTTCGCCGCCGCCGCGCTTTCACTCTACCTCACCGCCCGCCTTCTGATGCCCCGTATTCATGGCCGCATCGTGAGACGCCGCAGTTGATTGCTCCAAGACGTCCCTAAATCTAACAAGTTCATGGCATTTCGTTTTATCTGGTTCGCGATACCGCTGACCGTCCTCGCGATTGAGGGTGGGGTGCAGGTGTGGAGGCAAGCAGAGGTGAAGCCCTCGGCCAGTCCCGTGTTTTATTACAAGGGCGTGGATTTGGTCACGACGGCACCGCAGCCGTTTGGGCGGGCGCTGAAGATGTATCAGGCAGACAGGGGAGGGGAGAAGACCGAGATGCTGCCCGATGGGAAAAAAATCACCCTCTTTTATTTCGAGTGGGATCAAATCGATTTCTGGCCTAACAGCCATGTGATAGGTCACCAACCGGAAGTGTGCAACACCTCGGCGGGCTTTAAGCCGTTTCTAACAGGGGGCGAAAGAACTTATACATCAAAGAACGGCGAGATCCTGCGCTTCAATTACGCGGGCTTC
>CAIYYV010000140.1 GCA_903930425.1 Akkermansiaceae bacterium
CAACGCGCGAACGTGGCTGAGATACAAGCGGTGGTGGAACGAATGGGGGCGCAAATAGTGACTCAACAGGCAATAGAACGCGAAGTAATAGTTAAACCAACAGCAACAGGAAATTGGAGATTGACGACAAAACAACTCCAAAAAAAATTGAGACATCTCGGACTGAAGACAACAGGCAACAAGAAAGCTCTAGTTGAATGACTCGGAGCGATGAAGACGGGAAAGTAGAAGACCAGAAAAAAGCAAAACAAAAAGCAAAATAAGAAAAACAGACACAAGAAAAAAAGAAGCAAGAAGGCAACATCGTCGGGGGAGGAGGATGAGGAGACGTCGGGAGAATCGTCGTCGTCGTCGTACGAAGCGGAGGAGGAGGAGAAGGAGGAGGAGGAGGAGGACGAGGAGGATGAGAATGCGGATGCGAAGGAGAAGAAGTTGGATGACATAGCGGAGGATGAGGATACGGAGGAGAGTGGTGATGATGAGGGGGATGAGGGTGAGGAGCCCCAAGATTTGTTTGAAGTGAAGGCGATTCTTGCGTCCAGGTTGAGACGTACCCAGGGCTTGCTTGTCAAGGAGCTGAAAGTCCAATGGGCTGACTCCCCAGAAGGCAAGTCATACAAGGATTCGTGGGAGCCGATCGAGGGACTATCGCAGTGTTCGACGATCCTTTCAGATTTTTTGCAGAAAGAAGCTGATGAGAAGAAGAAAAAGAAAGAAGACAAATCAAAGAACAACCGAACACAAATTTCGTACTACAAAGATTACGAGCACAAACAAACACAACAGTCTCTTGATCTGGGGAAACGAAGGTTAAAATAAAGTACGTACGTACGTATTCAGTTTCAGCACTCGACACCGTGGCCAGCGTTAAGGCTCATTCCGCATTCCTTTAAGGTCCATCCCTATTCCTTCAATCTCGAGCTTTAAGACCTACGTACGTACGTATTCCCCATCATCCTTACAGAGGTCAGAGGTCAGAAATCAGATCAGAGGCGAGAGGTCAGAGATCAGAGATTAGAGATCAGAGATTAAATGTTAGAAGTTAGAAACCCGTTAGTTAAACCCCCGAAAATCATCCCGTTATGAAACCCATTGTGAGTGATTGTTTTGTCCGTACTGGAGTGCTCGTTGCGCTGCTTGCCACCCACGCCGCCCAGGCGGCCAACCAGACTTGGGATGGTGGCGGGGCGAATGCAAATTGGTCCACTGTGGGCAATTGGAATGGCGACGCGGCTGCGCCGGGGGCCACCAGCGGCACGACCAATGCGGATGTCGCCACGTTCAATGCGGCCATCGCGAATACCTGGGGGCTCACGGGATCGCCCATTCTCATCGATTCCGCCACTCAAAACCTTGGCGGTATCAGTTTCGACACGGCCGCAGGCAATTACTTCATCGGCACGACCGGTGGCAATGCCATCAATCTGACCAGCGGCGGCACGATCCAGATCCTCGGCACACTCACGGCCACCAATGCCATTGAAACGATCAATGCCCCGCTCGTCATCCAGGGTGCCAGCGGCACCTACACGTTTTCAAATAACAGCAAGAATTTAGCCATTGCGGGCGCTGGCACTTTGAATATCGGCGGCGGCATCACCGGCGGTGCGGCCGGGGCCACCGTGCTGAACCTCAACGGCAGCAACACCAACGCGAACACCCTCAGCGGCATCATCGGGGAGGGTTCCGCCACGACTTTTGCCATCGCCAAGAGCGGCCTGGGCACCTGGGTGCTCTCCGGCGCGAACACCTACACCGGCGCGACGACGATCGCCGCCGGCGCGCTGAACATTCAGAACGCCACCGCCCTGGGCACCTCGGCGGCCGGCACCTCGGTCTCGGGCGCTGCGGCCTTGCAACTGCAAAATAGCATCACGGTCACTGCGGAGGCCTTGTCGCTCAATGGCACCGGCGTGACAGGGGATGGTGCGCTGCGCAGCATCAGCGGCACCAATGTGTGGCAAAGCACGGTCACACTCACCGGCATGTCGCGCATCAATGTGGATGCGGGCAGCCTGACCTTCAATACTGCGGCGAACAGCATCACCGGGACCAATCAGAATCTGGTTCTGGGCGGCGCGAGCACCGCGACGGGCGGCACCGTGGGCGGCACCATCACCACAGGCACCGGCACCCTGACGAAGGACGGTCTCGGCACGTGGACGCTCTCCGGAGTCAATACGTATACCGGCCTCACCTCCGTGGCGGCAGGCACCCTGGCCTACGGTGTGTCCAATGCGATCAGCACCGGCGCGGTGTCCATTCGGGGTGGCACTCTGGCCATGGGCGGCTACAGCGACACGGTGGGCGCAGTCGCTCTCGCAGCCGGTTCGATCACCGGCACGGGCGGCACGCTCACGAGCACCAGCGGCTTCACCATGAACAATGCGGGTGCGACCAGCGTCAGCGCGATCCTCGCCGGGGCAGTGGCCCTGACCAAGACGGAGCTCGGCACCTTGACGCTTTCCGGCGCAAACCTCTACAGCGGTGTGACCACGATCCAAGGCGGGGTGCTGCGACTCGATCACGCGACCGCCCTGCCCGGCGGCATCGCCACGACAGGCGGCACCAGCGCCCTCACCTTTAACGGCGGCGTGCTCGGTCTGGGCAATGGCAATTTCACCCGCAGCCTGGCGGCGGCGGGCACGGTGACCGGCGTCAACTTCACCGGTGCCGGCGGTTGGGCGGCCTATGCCGCGGACCGCACGGTGAATCTCGGCGCTGCCTTGGCACAAGTCACATGGGCGACGGCGGACACCGGTTTCAATGGCCAGACGCTCATCCTCGGTGCCTCGACCGCGACCCATACCGTCGATTTGCAAAACCCGCTCGACTTGGGCATCGCCGTGCGCACCGTCCAAGTGGATAACGGCAGTGCGGCCACCGATGCCAAACTGAGTGGCGTGCTTTCATCGGGCACGGGCAGCGGCCTGACCAAGACCGGCTTGGGCACCTTGCAACTCTCCGCCTTGAACACCTACAGCGGCGCGACCACCGTCTCCGCCGGCGCGCTCGAACTCCAGTTCGGGCTTTCTAACAATGTCAGCGGCGTCATCGGTAGCAGTTCGCCCCTCACGTTGGGCGCCGCCACCACCCTGAGCGTCTTGGGCGGGGCCACGGCCATCGTCGATACGCAGGCATTCAATGGCACCACGCTCGCCGGCGGCCAAGCCACGGTGGCACTCACCAAAAACACCGCCACCAGCGTCACCCTCAATCTCGGAACGCTTTCTAACAGCAGTAAGTCCTACCTCAACTTCACGTTGCCCACCGGCACGGCCGTGACCACCAGCCACGCGCTGGATCTCTCAGGTTCCTTGTTAGGCACCTGGGCCAGCGTCGGCAGCGGCACCACCCTGACCTACGCCGCAGACAGTAATGCCAGCAGTGGCAACATCACCGCATACACCGGTGCCACCAGCGCAACCGCTGCTGATTTATCGAACGTGACGGTCGCGACGACCAATTACAAATACGCGGCGGCCACCACGCTGGCGGGCAATCAGACTGGCAACACACTGCAATACACGGGCGCGGCGACCCCCACGGCGCTGGGTTCTAACAGCCTGACCTTGAACGGCCTGATGAACTCGGGCACCGGCTTGTTGACGGTCTCGGGCACGGCGGGCAATTCGGGTCTGGTCATCGG
>CAIYYV010000141.1 GCA_903930425.1 Akkermansiaceae bacterium
CCTCCGTATCCAGGATGCCCCAAGGATGGCATGGCGCGGGTTTATGCTCGATGTCTCACGGCACTTTTTCGATAAAACTGAAGTGAAGGCGGTGCTCGACCAAATGGCGGTGCTCAAATTCAATGTCTTCCATTGGCATCTCACCGATGACAACGGCTGGCGCATTCAAATCAAAAAATACCCGAAACTCACGACCGTGGGTGCCTGGCATCCGGTCACCCCGCAAGACAAACGTTCGACCCATATTGTCGATGGTCTTTATGGAGGATTTTACACCCAGGACGAGATCCGTGAGGTCGTCGCCTATGCCGCAGCCTTGCACATCCGGGTGCTGCCGGAGATTGACATGCCGGGCCACATGTCCGCAGTGGCCACCGCCTATCCCGAATTTTCGCCTGACAACGGCTGGAAGCCGATGCTGATGCGCCAGGAGTCTAACAGCGGGGAACGCTGCGCGGCCTTGTGTATCGGGCGGCCGAAAGTCGTCGAGTTCTGCAAGGATGTGCTCGCCGAAGTGCTCCCCTTGTTCCCGTCCAAGGAGATTCACATCGGCGGTGACGAGGTGTTTTATGACCAGTGGGCACCCTGCCCGGACATGCAGGCGCTCAAGAAAAAACTCAAGGCCAAGGATTGGGAGGAAGTCCAGGTCGCATTCGGCAACGAAATCGCCGCCTATCTCACCGCCCAAGGCCGCACCGCCATCTTCTGGAACAACATCTACCGGCAAAGTGTCGATCAATCATCGATCCACCATTTCTGGCGTACGCCGATGAATCACGCGCGCGACTTCGCCAATGCCGGATACAAGGTGCTCATCTCTGATGCCTCATTCTATTACTTCGACCGTTACCCGCTGCTCGAACGCGCGTATCTCAACGACCCGCTGGCCATCGCCGGCCTGAAGCCCGACGCCCAATCCCGCGTGCTCGGCATGATCAGCTGCGCTTGGACCGAACGCGTCGTCACCTATCAGGATCTTCAGAAGGAAATCTATCCGCGAGTGATTGCGCATGCGGAAAGCGCCTGGACCCCGCAGGATCAAAAAGATTGGGCCGCCTTCCAATTGAGGTTGGCTCACTTCACCAAGTGAGCCAGTCCCTCGGCGGCGGCGCGGCTGTTGTGCCGGCCCTGCTCAGTTGGGGTTCCCATTTTCCTTTCTAGGCTAACAGAACCGGCCGGAAATAGGTTTTCATGAGGGTGAGCGGGTGAAATCCATGATAAAATCCATTGCTTTCCTGACTGAATGATCAAGAATTTTCGTTGAAGAGGTCTTGTGGTCGCATGGATGATTGAATCCTCCATCTGCCATGTGGTCTTGTTTTGATCATTCGATGGCCACTCACCACCCATTTGCCGCGCAGCGGCCCACCTCAACATGCGCCCGAAACGAAAAGTCGCCGTCATTTTGCAATTGTGGCAGAATTTCGACCGGGGAATTCTTGCAGGGATCGCGGCTTACGTTCGCGAGTGTCGGAATTGGTCGGTGTTTGTCGAGGAAGTCGAGCACCAGCGGATTCCGAACCTGCGCGAGTGGGATGGGGATGGACTGATCATCAATTTTGACAACCGCAATGTGGCCCGGGCTGCGCAGGGAATCCAAAAGCCGGTGGTCGCTTTGGGCGGTGGATGCGGGTGGTATGACGAGAACAGTGGTATCCCCTACGTGTCCACCGATGCGGAGGCGATCGGGCGCTTGGCCGCTGAGCACTTGTTAGAGCTCGGGTTGGAGCAGTTTGCC
>CAIYYV010000142.1 GCA_903930425.1 Akkermansiaceae bacterium
ACCACATCCTGACCGGCAAGGAACGCCATTGCGAAGCCCAGGAAAAGGGCAACTCAGGCGGCTACCCGTGCCGCGCCATCCGCACCAAGGAGTTCCTCTACATCCGCAACTTCGAGCCCGACCGCTGGCCTGCCGGCATCGCCTCGGCCGCCGAGTGCCAAGGCGGCATCGCCTATCACGACATCGATGTTGGCCCCACCAAAACCTTCATGATTGCCCACCAGAGTGACCCCTCCATCAAGCGCCTCTTTGAGTTGGGATTCGGGAAGCGCCCGGCGGAGGAATTGTATGATCTCGCGAAGGATCCGAGCCAATTGATCAACCTCGCCGCGGACCCCGCCTCTGTTGACACCCGCAAGAAGCTCGCCGACCGTTTAATCACGGAATTAACCGCTTCCAAAGACCCCCGCGTGCTTGGCAATGGCGCCCAATTTGACCGCTATCCAAAGTCTCGAAAATAATACCATGAGCCGTCACCTTCATCATGGCTTGCTTTTGGCAGCGCTGGCATTCGGCCCGCATGCCAGCGCGGAGCTGTTCGACATCGTCCACATCGGCGATGTCCACGTTGGGGTGGGTGACCGCGGCATCGATCACATGACGACCTGGGTGAAAAACAACCAGGTGTCCAAAAACATCAAGCTCATGAGCCAGACCGGTGACATGGTCAACACCGGCACCAACGATTCGTATTTCAACACGGCCGCAAGTTCCTTCCTCGCCCCGATGATTACCCTTGCGGACAAGATGGCCATCGGTATCTCCACCGGCAATCATGACTATGCGTCCTATGTCGGGAGCGTGCCCCAGAGCCACACCGATGCCAACCGCTGGATCGCCAAATTCGGCGATGCCACTTGGCTTCCCTATCAGTCGACATGGTATCTGGGGAAAAATCCGGCAGACGATAGTCATGTTCAGACTTTCACGGCGGGCGGCTACACCTTTCTCAACATCAGCCTCGAGTGGTTCCATTCGAACAGTTCGAACGTCTGGCTCAAAAGCATTCTCGATGCCAACCCCACCAAACCGACGATCATCTCGACCCATTCCTATCTCGTGCCTTGGGTGGGTGACCTGAGACGGGTCAGTCCCGAGGGCGATAGCGTCTGGGCGATCATCAAGAATTACCCGCAGGTTTTTTTGGTGCTCAGCGGTCATGTTTGGGCCACCACAGTTGACGGCAGTGTGGCCACCCGAACTGTCACCAACACCAAAGGCGGCCAGGTGATGGAAACCGTCTGCGATTTCCAAAATTGCAGGGCGTCAAGAGGATGGGTGCGCTTGTTCAACATCGACACTGTCAGCACGACCGGAAACATCAAGGTCACCACCATCCCCACCGACACCGGGACGCCTAACACCACCGATGACTTTACCGGGTCGCTCGATTTCGTGAGCCGCTTCGGGCCACCCAATGACGGCGGCGATGATACGACACCTCCAGCCGCGCCAGGCGCCCTCGCCGCAACCACGACGCCCAACTCGGCCTTGCTCACTTGGCAAGCCGCGGTCGATCCCGCGCCAAGTTCTGGCATCAAGGGCTACGACGTCGACCGCGGTGCCGCCGGAAGCACCGTCTTTGTGAGCGGAACCTCGCTCGATGTGACCGGGCTCGCCGCGTCCACCGCTTACACCTTCCGCGTGCAGGCCATCGACACCGCCGGCAACCGGTCCGAGTGGTCGAGCGTGCAGGTCACCACCCAAGAGGCGGGCTTGTCCGCGTTCGTCATGGGCATCAACCTCAATGGCAATGCCGTGACCATCGAAGGCAATGCCTGGCGCTCCTATGCCACCGCCCTCACCAATGGCCTCACGGTTTCTCCCACTCCTCTCACGGCCGCCACGGCCCTCACTCCCAGCCCCGCAGCCGACACGGACACGAAAGCCATGCTCAACTCCGCCATCTATTCGGCGGGCAACTGGACGCTTTCCCAAACCCTGACGAACGGCACCTACGACGTCTACTTCTGGGTCATGGAAAACTATCAGGCGAACTATCGCAGCTTCAACCTCCAACTCGAAGGCGCCACCGTGGCGACCGGTATCGGCAGCCTGGCCAAATCCGCTTGGGCCAAATACGGGCCTTACCGCACGCTCGTGTCCGATGGCCAACTCAACATGGGCGTCGTGAAAGTCACCGGTGACCCTCACTTGATGGGAGTGGCCATCTTCAGCGTCACGCTCGACACCGAAAAACCTTCAGTGCCTGCCAATGCGGTCGCCACTGCCCAATCACCCACCACCATCGCGCTCACCTGGGACGCCTCATCTGACAATATGGCCGTCACCGCTTATGATATCTATCGGGATGGCTTCTTGGCAGGTCATTCGACATCGAACAGTTTTTCAGATGAGGATCTTGCCGCCTCCACCTTCTATACCTACACCGTCAAGGCCCGGGATGCCGCGGGCAATACCTCGGACGCGAGTGCCGATGCCAGCGCGACCACGCAGGCCCCCCCGCTCGATACCGTGGCCCCTACCGTGCCCGACCCTGTGCAGGCCAGCGCGCAATCGAGCACCAGCATCCTCGTCACTTGGGAAGCCTCGGATGACAATGTGGGAGTCGCCTCCTATGATATCTATCGGAACGGGAATGGATCGCCGGTCGGCAGCTCCCCGACCGCCAGCTTCACCGACACCGGTCTCACTCCGTCGACTCTCTATACCTACACCATTAAAGCCCGCGATGCCGCGGGCAATGCCTCCGACTCCAGCGCCGAAGCCAGCGCAACCACCCAGGCGGCGGCCGTCGTGCTCGTGGAGGAATCATTTGATTATGCGGCGGGCTTCGCCATCAACGGGCATAACGGCGGCACGGGTTGGTCGCGGGCATGGTCAAACAACCAGACCACCTATGCGTTGACGTGCACGGATTCCATGGCCGCGATTACCGGGGTCAATGAGATCGGCGGGGCCTTGCAATTGTTAGGCGATGGGAATAATGTGCCGCAATCCACCAATCGGTCGTTCACGCCTGCTATTTCAGATACTGCCGGCACGACCTACTGGCTCGCTTTCGAAATCCAGTCAACTATCGTTCTCAAGGGAACTCAGGATTTCTGGCTGCGCACCGGAAGCACGAACAACTATAAACTCCTGACTCTGAATACCGCCGCCGGAAGTTTTACTTCCTTTGCCACCACATGGACGCAAACCGGTGTCCAATTGATGCTTTTCAAATTGGTGATGAATGGCCCGGGCGTCAATGAAGTCGTGACCCTGTATGTCAATCCCGACCTCAGCACGAACTCGGCCACCTGGACGGCCAAAGCCACCGGTTCATTGGCGATGGACAGTGGGTTCGATGGCTTTGATCTCTATAGCAATACGAGCAGTATCGCAACCTGGGCCGGCCCATTCCGAATCGACGAGCTCCGCCTGGCCACGACCTGGCAGGGCGCAGTCGGACAGTCGGCTCTCACACCGGTGGAAAATTGGCGGAAGGAAAAATTTGGGGATGAACACGACAAGGGCAACGCCGCCGATGACCAAGACCCGAACGGCAACGGCATCAAGAACCTGATGGAATACGCGCTCGGCGGCGATCCGTTAGGGCACAGCACGGGCACCACGATCCTCCCGCAGGCGGAGCGCGATTCCAGCGACAAATTGCAGATCCGCTTCAATCGCTACACGGACCGCAGCGACCTCACGCTCACGGTGCAGGCTTCGGATTCGCTCGATGGCCCGTGGGAGGACGTCGCCGTGAGCACCGCGGGCGCGGGCTTCGTTCCCAAAGTCGCTGCGGCCGCCGCCGAATCCGGCACGGGCACCACCCGCAGCGTGACCGTGACCGATTTCTATCCGATCGGCGACCCCGCTCACCCGAAACGCTTCATGAGACTCAAGGCCGAAAATTGACCTGATCCATTAGACCCTCGCCTATTACAATTTTTCAAACAGAATCGATGACAACCAGAACTCTTAACTTATGGCTGCCGCTCACCCTGCTGGCATGGTGCCCCATGGCCACGGCGACCGACTATCACGTGGACCCGCAATTTGGTTCCATGTCGAACGACGGCTCGGCGGTCGCTCCATGGAGCACGCTTGCGGCCGTGTTTGCCGCCAGTCCCGCCAAGACCTTCCTTCCCGGCGATCACATTTACCTGCGGCGCGGCAACCATGGCACGGTGACCGTGACGGGCATCAACACGGCCGACGTGTTCATTGAACCCGAACCGGGACACACGCCGGTCATGCATATGTCTCTCCGCGATGCCCAGCATTGGTATATCAAAGGGCTCACGCTAACAGGTGGCGTGGCCATTGATGTGCTGGATAATGAGAAATCGCAGAACAGCACGTTCGAGAATTGTTATCTGCCCACCGGCGGCTTCCAGGTTTACAGCAGCAACACCACCTTGCGCGGCAACCACATCCGCGGCAGTGGGATCCTCTTTGACTTCCACGCAAACAGCGGACTAGTCAGCGGCAACACCATCGAGGACTTCTATTCGGATGGTATCCACAACAAGGCCAATAATGGACTCTGGGAAAACAACGTGGTGATGAATTCGCACAAGATCGATGGAAACCACAATGACTTGTTCCAGTCGCTGGCTTCCTCGGGAAACGTCCTTCGCGGCAATGAATTCAGGGCCTACTCGGATCCCAACCAAGCGGATTTGATCGAACCCGGCGTTTCCGATGTCCAGGGCATCGGCCTGTTCGACGGATGGTATGAGGACTGGATCATCGAAAACAACGTCGTCTTGGTCGACCATCCGATCGGCATCTGGATCCAGGGTGCCCAAGGATGCGTGATCAAAAACAACACCGTCGCCCGCTGCGGACAAAATTCACTGTTCGCCAGCCGCTTTCCTAACATCCGGATCGCCACCAAAAAATCCGGTGCCGTCAGCACCAACAATGTGGTGATCAACAATGCCTCCGAACGCTACGAACTGGATGACGTCATCGACAACGCCGGAACCAGCCTCGGCATCATCATGAACAACGTCGTCGTCTCGAAAAGCGCGTTCACTAACACTTATCTCAATTGGGGTAAAAAGGATCTGCACGTCAAATCCGGTGCCTCGATCATCAATGCCGGCATCTCCACGAATACCCCACCCACCATCGATGCCGACGGAAACGCCCGCCCGTTCAACTCGGCTTGGGATTGCGGGGCTTATGAATTTGGTTATGCACCATCAAGTGCCGACACCGAAGTGCCGAGCCCCCCGGTCTGCATCGATGCTTCCATCGTTCCCGGTTATGGGGTGGACCTCCATTGGTTGCCGTCCACCGACAACCGCAAGGTGACCGGTTATGATGTCTTCCGCAATGGCCTGCCCGTCGGCCGGACGCGCGCGGGAACCAACTATCTCGATGTCAATGCCGACACCACGGGATCTTATACCGTGCAGGCTTTCGACCACTCGGATAACAAGTCGCTCTTCAGCAATCCGATCGGCGGCACACCACCACCACCGGATAACGAGTCGCCGACGATTCCCACCGATGTCGTGGGCACTCCACTTTCGTCCACCAAGATCGGCCTCTCATGGCACTTCTCCACCGACAATGTCGGCGTCTCAAGCTACGACATCTATCGCAATGGCACCAAGATCGGCAGCAACAATGCCCCGACTTATACCGACACCGGTCTCACTGCATCCACCGAATACACTTATACCATTCAGGCCAGGGATTGGTCGGACAATCTATCAGATCCGAGCCTGCCCGCCTTGGCGACCACGATGGATCTCGACGTGACGCCTCCATCCGTTCCCACCAACGTCACCGCGACCACGGTCTCCAGCGAGTCGATCCAAGTGTCATGGACCGCATCGACCGACGACCGCGGCGTGGCGCGCTATCAGATCTCACGTGGCGGAGAAATCATCGACTCGACAACCGGAACCAGTTATGTGGATGTCGGTCTAACACCCGTGACATCGTACAGCTACACGGTGAAGGCCGTCGATGCCGAGGGCAACCTCTCGGCTGACAGCTCGCCTCCCGCCGTCACCACCACATTCTACAAGCCCGCGCCCGTCATTGTGGAGGAATCGTTCGAGTATGCGGCGGCCCTGTCCATCAGCGGGCAAAGCGGCGGCATCGGATGGGCATCGGCGTGGGGGAACAGCGGCACGAACACGATCATGACCGAAATCGTCGACCGGCCGATGACTTATCCGGGCGTGCTCACCAATGGCAATCGTGCCAAATTGCTCGAATGCAGCGCCAACACGCTTTACATCTCCCGCACTTTTGCCAGTCCGATTGCCGACGCCACCGCAGCCACCTACTGGATGGCAATGCTTGTGAGAGCCAACGACGGCCTGAAATCCTCCTACAATTTCAATTACAGCACGAGCGCAGGAGGCGTTACTTTCCTTCAGTTGGTGAGTTCCCCCTCCTATGCTGCTCCCGCATACAAGTTCTTCGGAACCCAGATTCTAACAGGAAATATCAACACCAACTTGATCCTGGTCAAAATCGTCGCGGACCCTGCCGGCGCTGACACCATGACCTGTTATGCCAATCCCAATCTCAGTGATCCGACGTCGTGGGGCGCAGGGCTTACCCAAACGATTGACCTCAGCGGCACCGGTGCCATCACCGGATTCAGCACCGCCAAAACCAGCAACAACACGAACACCAACTACATCCATTTCGACGAGTTCCGCGTCGCCCTCACCTGGCAGGGCGCGGTCGGCCAGGCGATCAGCACCCCCGATGACGTGCAAGCCCCGACGGATCCCACGTCCGTGATCGCCACCCCCCAATCGACCACCAGCATCCTCGTCAATTGGACCGCCTCGACCGACAACGTCGGCGTCACCGGCTACGATGTCTATCGCGATGGTGCCTTGGTCGGCAGCCCCGCTTCTAACGCATTCACCGATACAGGCCTCGCTCCATCGACATTGTATACTTACACCGTTAAAGCCCGCGACGCGGCGGGCAACACCTCCGGCGTCAGCGCCGATGCCAGCGCGACCACGCAGGCGGATACCACCGCACCGTCGGTCCCCGGAACCGTGGCTGCCACCGCCCAATCGACGACCAGCATCCGCGTCACCTGGAACGCTTCGACGGACAACGTGGCCGTCACCGGCTACGAACTCTATCGGAATAACGAGCTGCTAACAGGCCCTGCCACCAGCCCATTCACCGACACCGGCCTCACGCCGTCCACCTTGTATCATTACAAAATCAAAGCCAAGGACGCGGCGGGCAATGCCTCCGACTTCAGCGCCGACGCCAGCGCAACGACCCAGGCGACACCGGTTCCAGCCGCGGTGCTCGTCGAGGAATCGTTTGATTATGCGGCGGGGGCTTTGGCTGGAGGCAGTGGCGGTATCGGGTGGGGCGCTAACAAATGGGTGGTTGCAGGGAACAACACAGTTATAGCGGATATTGTCGATCGCCCCATGACTTATACCGACGTCACATCGAAGGGGAATTTGGTGAAACTTCAGGAAAGTGCTGGCACCAGTGCGCTTTCCACATCCCGTACGTTTGAAAATCCTATTACGGATACGACCTCCGGCACTTACTGGATGGCGATGCTCTTAAGGGCAGATACCACCATGAAAGGAATCTACAACATCAACTATAACAAGAGCGGTGGATCGGTTGCTTTTCTAACTATGGTTGGGATTAACTGGACTGTTCCCGTTTACAAGTTCTTCGGCACCCAGATTCTATCTGCCAACAACAATACCAACTTGATTCTCATCAAAATCGTTGCGGATTCCGCAGGTTCGGACTCGATGACTTGCTATGCCAATCCCAATCTCAGCGACCCCACGTCGTGGGGCGCAGGGTTTACCCAAGCGATTGACCTCAGCGGCACCGGCGCGATCACGGGCTTCGGCACATCCAAGGCTCATAATAACTCGGTCCCGCTTTACATCCATCTCGACGAGTTCCGCCTCGCCACCACCTGGCAGGGGGCGGTCGGACAAGCAACCTCTTCTGCCGACATCGTGGCTCCGACGCAGCCCGCCAACCTAACAGCGACCGCGCAGTCGTGCACGAGCATCGCACTCACGTGGTCGGCGTCGACCGATGCCGTGGGCGTCACCGCGTATGACGTCTATCGGGGGGAGACTGTGGTCGGAAGCCCGGCCACGAACAGCTTCACCGACAGCGACCTAACAGAATCCACCTTGTATAGCTACACCGTGAAAGCCCGCGACGCGGCGGGCAATGCGTCGGAAGCGAGCACGGCCGCCAGCGCGACGACCTTCACGCCGGTGGAAAATTGGCGGAAGTCAAAATTCGGCACGGACAGCGATGCGGGCAACGGCGCCGACGATCAGGACCCGAACCACAACGGCATCAAGAACCTGCTCGAATACGCGCTCGACGGCGATCCGTTAGGCCACACCACGGGTATTGCGATCCTTCCGAAGGCGGAGCGCGATCCTAACAACAAGTTGCAGATCCGCTTCAACCGCTACACGGATCGAACGGACCTCACTCTCACGGCACAGGCGGCGGATTCGCTCGATGGGCCGTGGGCGGACCTTGCCGTGAGCGCGCTGGGTGCGGTGTTCGCTCCCAAGGTGAACGCGGGTGCCGCCGAATCCGGCACAGGCACCATGCGCAGTGTGACGGTGACCGATTTCTATCAGATCGGCGACCCCGCCCACCCCAAGCGTTTCATCAGGCTCAAGGCCGAACGTTGAGCATGGATTGTTTGATCTTCCACACATGACGCACTCAGCTCACCTCCATCGCCGCCCCGCCCGCATTGTCGCGCGGGGCTTCGCGCTGGTGGTGACCTTGTCGCTGATGATCCTCCTCACGGTGATCGCCGTGGGCCTGCTCAGTCTGTCATCTATCGCACTGCGGCAAGCCTCGGCCTCCTCGGACAGGGAAGAGGCCATGGCCAATGCGCGCCTCTCGTTGATGCTCGCACTCGGCGACCTCCAAAAACAATTGGGACCAGACAGGCGCATCAGCGCCGCCGCCGACCAATTGCAGGGGGCCACCCCCGACTCCTCCGGAGCCGATGTCAACCGCCGCCAGTGGACTGGCGTCTATGAGGCTTGGCCCGCTCCCGTGAGCGTCACCAGCCCGGACACCCGGCCCACCACTCCCACATTCTGTCAGTGGCTCGTCTCCGGCAAAGCAAGCGATTTGGAAACCCTCGATTTTGCCAAAAATCCGGGAGAAATCACCCGCGAATTGGTCGGTCACGGGACTTTGGGAAATGCGGGAAATGGCGCGGCCACCTCCGGGGTGGTCACCGTGCCAGTCGTCGATCTGTTAGTTGGAGGCAAGACCACCTCGCGTTTCGCCTGGTGGGTCGGCGATCAAGGGATGAAAGCCGCCATGTCGACCACGCAGGCCTCCACGCCCGTCGATCTAGCAGGCGTGTGCGCCGGCTTGCAAGGCGCGCCGCGCAATGCCGTCCAATTGGCCAAGGCTGGCGCGAGCACCATGCCCTTTTCCGGGCTGGGCGACAGCGACGCGCGCCTTCCCTTCGTGAGTGATTTCAATCAGATGGGTCTGCTGGCGAGTGGCCCGAAAACCCCGGCGCCCTTGTTTCACGACCTCGTCTCCCATTCGTCCGGGCTGCTGACCAACGTGCGCACCGGCGGCTTCCGCAAGGACCTCTCGATGTATTTCGAAAAAACCATCCCGCCCACCGGCGGCTTCCCGCTCGGCATCAGCAAGGACGCACTCTATCAGGTCAATGGGGTCGACGGCATTCGCGGCGCCGAAATCTGGGCCTATTACAATCTCTACAAACAACTCAAGACCGACAGTATCGAGTTCACCACCGGCGGCTCCGGCGGCGGCGCGTCCAACCCGTATCTGCAATCCGAGGACACCGACGTGAAGGCAAAAGCCGACCCTTGGTTCTATTACAAGCGGCCGGTCATCATTGGCTACAAGGCGATGTTTTCCTTTTATGCCACCCCCGCCACTGGCACCCCGCCTGTCAGCCGACTTGCCTTGTGCGTGGACCCCGTCATCACATTTTGGAATCCCTATGATGTGCCGGTCGCGCTCGACCCCGCATTCAACACGATTCGTTTCGAAAAAATTCCCTATCAGATCAATGACCTCAAGGTCACCACCGCCACCAGCAGCACCAGCGTCAGCGTGCTGAGTCTTGGTGGCGGCACCCAGTCGTTCATGGGGCAAGCCAACTATGTGATCCTGTATGCGGGCAATTCGACGGCGACCAAGGGCGTGCCGGTGATCCTCAAGCCAGGCGAGGTGCTGCTCTACTCACAAGGAGCGGCGACCACTCCGCTCCAGGGATCTCTAACAACCGGATCGTTTGTTTATGGAAAGCCGGGCTTCAACTTCGGCGGCGGCATCTATTATGTGCTCAAAGATTCGGCTGGCGCGGCCATCCCTCTGCCGGGAGGTGACGCAACTGTGGAATTTGCCAGCATCACGCCGACGGCCAATCAAATCACCTCGTCGCAGACGCCTACTCCCATTTCGGTGAATCATTTCGAGACCTATCTGTTTGATGACCGCACGGTTCCGGGAAGCCCCCATGTGACCGAGATGACACTCGGGATTGGCGGCGCGTTCGTGGATTCCTGGCACGGCTTGCCGCCCTATCAGGATGACAAGCAAGCCGCCAAGCGCTTCACCGCCGATCAGAAAACCGCAGTGTTCAAATCCCTTCCGGGCGGGCAGTTTACCTTGTCGTCCACCGGGAATGTCAATGACAGCAAACGCTGGTTCCTCTACTGTGCCTATGACCTCAAAACCGAGGAGGATGCCCTGCGCCCGGGCCAGTTCATGAGTCGTCTCAATCCGTCGGCACCCTTGCTGGACTTCGCGGATCTATCAGAAACGGAGTTGGACGTCATGCCGCTTGAAATCCGCATCGAGTCGAATTCTAACGGCGCGGGTCAGAATGTTCCAATCGGCCTGGATTGCGTTCCAAGTGGACAAGGATATCTCGGGGGCGGGCTCACCGGGGAGAGCGGAACCACCACAATGACCACCCACTCGGTGCCCCTCGAACCGATTGTCTCACTGGCTGCCCTCCAGCATTCGCAAGCCAATGGATTTACCCATGACTCCCCCGATCTCACCAACCCGTTTTACCTCCACCCCTACGGCGGAAAAATCCTGAGTAACATGAGCATTCGCTTCCCGATGCTGCCGCAGATCGCCCACGCCATCGGAAACTCACTCGCGCCCGCTATCCTCGCCTCCGACAAGACGACGGGGGATCTCACAGGCAGGTCGCTCGCTGACCATTCGTATCTGTCTAACAAGGCCCTGTGGGATGATTGGTTCTTCTCGGGCATCTCGCCGCACCCTGCCGCGAATCTCACCCAAAACCAAGTCGCGGAGAAGTTTCTCAACGACAGCGCGCCGCTGCCAGTCGCGCGTTACCGACCGGCGCTCGGCACGAAAACCGCGCTCGCCGCGCTCGCCCGCCTGTTTGCCGGCACCCAGGATCAACCCGAGAACCAGGTGCTGGCAGCCTCGATGATCCGCGTTGACGGACTCTTCAACGTGAACTCGACTTCCGTCGAGGCGTGGAAGGCCGTGCTCGGCGGACTGAAAAACCACCCGGTCGTCACCCGCGCGGACAATGGCGCACAATCACTCACTTCGAACAATGGCAGCGCTCCAGTGCCCGCCTTGCTCGCGCCAACCACCGCCATTTCCGGCAGCGCATCGAACGATGTGAAAGACCCCGCACAGTGGACCGGTCGACGCACGCTCGATGACACCGAGATCGATTCGCTGGCCAAAAAATTGGTGAGTGAAATTCGTCGGCGCGGGCCGTTTCTATCACTCGCGGATTTCATCAACCGCCGGCCGGGCTCCGACAAGATCCTGGCGCGCGCCGGGGCGGTGCAATCCGCCATCGATGCGTCAATCGTCAATGCGAGTTATGCATCGCGGATGGCTGAGGCTTCAGCAAGCCTTGCGTTTCCCGAGGCGGAAAAAAGCTCGCCGGCCGCCCAAGGGATCGCCGGTGTGGTCAAACAAGGCGATGTCCTCACGCCCATCGCGCCCATCCTCTCGGCACGATCCGACAGCTTTATCCTCCGTGGCTATGGTGAAAAACTCGATCGTACGGGCACCAAGGTGCTGGCCCGCGCGTATTGCGAGGCAGTGGTCGAACGCGACCGCGAGTTCACTGACGCCGCAGACCCGCCGGAGAAAATTACCGCCCAACTCAACAGGATCAACCAGCGCTTCGGCCGACGGTTCCTGATCCGCAGCTTCCGCTGGCTCAATGCCAATGAAATCTAACAATCGATTGATCACAGAACCATGAAACGAATCGTCCCACTTGCTTTTTTCACATGGGTTTTCGCGATGGCCGCTGCGGCTGCGTCTGGGAAAGCCAGCCTGCGGTTTCTCATCGAAAGAGTGCCACAGGGACTCGCGGATATCACCTGGGTGGCCGGCGACCTAACAGGTGGTGGCCTCAAGCTCACCGCCGACCAATTGTCAGCGCCCATCATCGTGCCGGGCCGCGTCATCGGCCTGAAATCCGTGAAGGATAATCAGCCACTCGCAACGATCACTCTGCCCGAGGCTGGCGAGGCCTTTGTAGTGCTGTTGCTGCCGGAGGAAAGCGGTAGTTTGAAACCGTTAGTGATACCCGCGAGTGACAGCGCATTTCGTGCCGGGGATGTGTTTTTATGCAATCACAGCGACAAGACAATCGTCGGCCACCTCGGAACCACCGAGTTCGAGCTGACACCGGGACAAGGAAAACCCGTGAGACCAGCCGCCGATCCCTCGGTGAATTATTACGATGTGGCGATCAGCGTGCGCGAGGAATCAGGCGATCGGATGCTGCGCACGATGCGCTGGCCGATCCAGATGCGCTCCCGGTCCTATGGGTTCTTCGCAAAAAACCCGGTCAAAAATCGGATTGAATTCCGGGCGGTCGACGAATTGATCGACCTCTCGAAACGTCCCGGCACAAAAAAGTGATTCGAGAAATTCGAAGCTCCCCTCCTGATTGCATCCTATGTCAGCTCACTCACCATCACTCCCATTTTTCAAACATCTCTCGAGGTTCGGATTTCTGTTAGCGCTGTGGTCATGTGGCGTGCACGGGGCCGCCATCGCGGCGGAATCCGGGACCACGCTGCGTTTTCTGGCAGAACGCGCGCCCGGCAACCTGGGTGAAGTCATCCTTGCCGCGGGCGAGAAACAAACTCCGCCGTTCACCCTCTCTGCGGACCGCCTGAGCGCTCCGATCAAGGTGCCCGCACGTGCCATGTCTCTGCGCCTGCGCGACCGACCGGTCGTTCTATCAGAAATTGTGCTGCCGCAAGCGGGTGAGTCATTCATCGTCCTGTTGATTCCGAACCCGAAGGGCGGCTACCTACCGGTGGTGATGCGGTCCGATGATCCGGCGTTCCGCGCCGGAGATGTGTATCTGTTCAACAACGTGAAAAAGCCGGTGCTCGGATATGTCGGCACGACGAAGTTTCTCCTCAAGCCGGGTGAGGGCAAACCGTTGCGCCCCTCCGGTGCCCATGAAAACACTTACTACGATGTCTGCTTTGCCGTGCGCGGGGAAACCGGCGCGACAAACAACAAACCCGCAACGGACCAGGCCGTCCGCACTCAACCCGGCGACCGCGTGCTGCGCTCCATCCGTTGGCCGGTGGTGACGCGCAGCCGTTCCTATGTGTTTTTCTATCAGCATCCGGTGAAGAACCGGATCGACTTCCGCGCGGTCGATGAATTCGTGCCCGCTCCAACCGCCTCAACCACTCCCTGAAAATCGCGGATGATAAAGCATTCCAAGACCTCATGGCTGTGCCTTGCATCGCTTTGCTTGCTCGTCGCAGGTGCGCCTGCCGCAGCGGCAAACTTCACCACGGGCAGCAGTCAGGCCCTGCGCTTCGGTGTGCATGAACTCACCTTCACCGGCAACGGCGGCGTCGCGGACCCCTTCGCCACCACCGCCACTGTCACGTTCACCCCGCCCTCGGGCATGGCCGTCACCACCGAAATGTTCTGGGATGGATCGAACACCTGGCGTGCTCGGGCCTATGTCACCGAAACAGGCATGTGGAAGTGGTCCTCGAATGCTGCAAGCGACCCGGGACTCGATCGAAAATCCGGCGAGTTCATTGCCGGGCCGTCGGATTTGCGCGGCAAGCTAAAACCCCACCCGTCCAACCCGCGCGCCTTGGTCACCGACAACGGCCAGTGGTTCGCTCCGATCGGTGATACCGCCTATTACATGTTCGATTCAAAGAACTGCCAGGATTATGTCCGGGACGACTGGAACCACGGAGTGAATTTCCTGCGCTGCAGCGCGTTCGGTCACCTGAGGGATTTCAACGCACACTTCACCATGCAAAATCCCGACGGGATCCCGGTGCTCGCGAGCCTTCAGTCTGACGACGCCCAACTGAAATGGATGTTAGAGAATTATCCCGGGATGTTTTTGCAATATATCATGCTCCCCGAAAACCCGGCCGTCGGCTGGTCGAAGGTCTCCGTCACCGCAAAGAACCAGTTGTTGCAGCAGATGGTCGCCCGCTACGCCGCGTTTCCCACCCTCACCTGGCAGATCATGAATGACTCGTTCTATCAGAAAAAGGATGCCGGCAATGTCGCCATCGCCCATGGTATCGGAGCGTTCCTGGTGGCACATGATGTCTATGGCCACTTGCGCAGCACCGGCGCGCGCCGCAGCCAGGGAGCTCCGTTCGCAGACAGCGCGTGGACAAGCTTCCTCCATTTTGAAACCAAGGACGCCTTGGCCGCGGACGAAGCGGATTCGAACGCACCATCTAACAAATTCACCTGGTGCGGAGAAGATCGCTACGAAACGTATATCCCCCCCATACATAAATCGTATTTTTTCCGGCGCCTGATGTGGGCGTGGCTCTTGTCCGGCGGCTCCGCCTGCTATGGCGGCGATTGGGACGCGACCATCCCCTACGAACGCACCGGTTTTTCCGGGCTGGATTCGGTGCAATTCATCAAGGGTTACTTCGAGAGCCGCCACATCGATCTCGGGAAGTTCATCTATCAGGATCGACTCGCCGCCGATCCACTCGCCACCGGAAAGGACCGCCCCCAGTCATGCAACAACGGCACCTCGGAATATATCATCTATCACCCGAATGCTGCGGGGGCCGGCGCCGATGCGAATGTCCACGCATCCCGAACCGCAGCGTTCTCCATCGACTTATGCGCCGCTTCCGGAGTTTTCCAGATCGAATGGTTCCGCTGCCTCGATGGAGTCACGGCACAAGGCGGCACCGTGGATGGCGGAGCCGTTAGAACGCTCACTGCCCCGTGGCCCGCACAGGATGTCGTCTGCCGCCTCACCGCAGGAATCCGGAACACCGGAGGAAACCCGCTGCAACGACGGTCGAACGCCACCCGCAAGCGCGATGGCATCCATGCCCTCTCGGGTATGCAGAACAATTTCAGCGACACCGCTGATATTCCGTTAGAAAAAAAGCCGGAACAAAACTCCGGAATTTGAACCAC
>CAIYYV010000143.1 GCA_903930425.1 Akkermansiaceae bacterium
CGTCCCAGACTTTTTGGAAGAGGTTTTTTCCCATGATACGAAGGAGGCCGTGGTGGGCGGCGGGGAGGGAAATTGCGGTGACCGGCCCGGCTTGTCAAAGCCGGATGCGACGTGAGAGAAGAAGATCGGTCGAGGCGCTCACCCAAGTTCGACCACCAAGCCGATGATGATTGCGCCCAAGCCGAGGACGGCCATGCAGACGATGCCGATTTTCCACCAAGGGTATTTTTTGGATGAGGCGGATTTTCCATCCACCCAAGAATCCCATGCTTGGTGGCTATGGGTGTTGGAGCGGTGATAATGCCGCAACGATCCTTTGAAAGGATGCTCTTTCGCGGCGGGCAAGGAACGTTTCATCAGCAAATCGTGTGAGGCATGCCGGAAAAAATCGGATATGGCGCGAGAAGCTCCGATGCCCCTCCCGCCGCCATGATATGCTCTTACCCAACCCAACTGGGCGGGCAGGCGGACCAGGCCGCCCATCCGGCATTCCCCCGGAGAGGATTATTTTTCGCGCAGCACTTGCGGGGCCGGCGCCATGACGGGAGCGGCCTCGATTTCTTGGAAATGCGGCAGCGAGCGCAAGCGGGGCGGCTTGGGTTCACCCGTGCAGCAGCAGGATGTGGCCAACAGCGCGGTGGCGGCAACGATGAGTGCGGATAGAATGCGAATCATGGGATCAGATGCGGTAGGTTGGAGTGGAACGGCTGGGGTGTTAGGAAAAATGGGAAGGAGAAACCTCAACCCGGCTCAGGCCGGGAAAAGGGCGAAAGACGTCATTTGGAAGGGGTGACATAAGCCGGATGGCTCGGAACAGGCGGGGAGCTGGGGCCACAGGCGGCACAAAGAAGTGCTGCTGCAGCGGTGGCGAGAAAAACGAGTTTCATCTGAGCAAGAAAGGGGATTGAAAAAGATCAGCGCATGAAATGCACGCCAGTCGTGTTTTGAAACTAGCGACACGTATCATTCCTGCAAGGCAAAAAATCCTTAAAGCCCGCCTTGCCTGAATCCCATCGCGCACCCAGCGGCCATTGCCTCACTCGTGACCGTGAGTGTCGGGTTCGGACTCCGGTGCGGCGGTTTCCATTTCCCCGGATGCCTGCGAAGGTTGGGGGGCGGGCATGCGCCCGTTGTTTTCGAGCAACACAATGACATCATTCTGAAAGGCTTCCACTTGGTCGAGCGGGATATCAGGGTCGCGAATCAGATAGATCTCGCCAGTTTTCCGGTGTTCATAAACACGGAGGATGCCGTGCGCGGTTCGCTGATGGTCGGTTTCCCGCAGCAATTTTTGCCGCTCTAACATCACGGCGAGGATGTAGCGGGTGTTTTCGGTGTGGTCTTCGTCCTCCACGACGAGACGACTGAGGATTTCTTCGGCGCTGAGTTTGGCCGCAGGATTCGCGGCAGCGTCCCCGACCGGCACGCTGAAGGTGGTTTGCCAATAAGAAAACGGGGGATCAGCCGTCTCGGGCAGTAGATTCCATGCTTCCAAACAAAAATCGCGACGCAGATAGCCGCTGGATTCCGGATCCGGATACAAGGCGGTGACAAGAGTTTCGCCCTCAGTGAAGGCGTGGCGGGTCGCCGAGCATTCACGCGAACGGGAACGGATATGCCAAGATTCAACAAGGGCCATGGTCGAGAAGTGGGGTCGGGAGTTTTGAGGTGGGTCTGCGTGCCTCAATCCGCGGCCGGGAGGCGCTTGAGAAGCAGGTGATAGATCGGCCGGCCGGTGATGCGGCGTTGCAAAAGATAGAGACCCAGAAGGGCGAATAAGAGGTTGGGCAACCAGGCGGCCAGTGCGGGACGGAGAAGCCCGGCTTCACCGAGGGCGAGCACGATATTGCTGACTAACAAGAGGAGAGCCGACAAAATCACGGCAAGAAAGAGCCCGACACCCGTGCTGCGCCGGGAAAAGTGAATGGCCAACGGCGTGGCAAAAAGCACGATGACCAAACAGGTGAAGGGCAGCGCCCAACGATAATGCCACTGGGTGAAGTAGGGCGCGGGATCCGCAAACGAGGCGTGCCGCGCATGGGCTTGAAGCCAGCTATTGAGATCGGGAACACCCAAATGCGCGGGATCGAGGCCGGGTTTGATGAGTTGCCACGGGGTTTCCGACCAGAAATCCAGAGTCAGGGGATGCTCCGAACGTTCAATCACAGGAGCTTTTCCCGGCACATAGCGGCTGATCACGGGGTTTTCAAAAGTCCACTGATGCGTGCTTCGATTCCACAGCGCGCTGGCAGTGGAAAGCCGGGACAACAACCTTTGATTTTCATCGGTGCTGGTCACCTCCACATTGAGCAAGGGCTTGCCTTTTTGATAGTCCTGAGGAAATGCGCCCACCATCCAAAGGCGGCGGTTTTCAGGATTGCGGTAAAGCACCTGGGTGGCTTGGCGTGCGGGTTTGTGGTTGGATGCGGCGAGGACTGCGCTCTGGTGTTCCTCCGCGCTGGGAGCCCAGTGGTAATTCAGGGCCAGACTGAACAGAGAGCAAAAAACTCCTAGATC
>CAIYYV010000144.1 GCA_903930425.1 Akkermansiaceae bacterium
GCGAGGCCGCCACCAAGGACATCGACGTCAGCGCCCTGCTCAAGTCACTGAACCTCAAAAAATTGTTAGAGAACGCAAAGCTTGGCGAGGACAAGACTGACACTGGCACCCACATCAAGATGGAGACCCAAATCGTGATGGTCGGGCCGGACGGCAAGGTCAAACAAATCGATGGCGACGACACCCAGGACATCGACGTCAAGGCGCTGCTCAAGACCTTGAATATCGAAAAGCTGGTAGAGGACGCCAAGGCCAACGAGGCCAAGGCGAATGCCGCGCCCACCACCAAATAACCTTCACGGCTCCTCATCATGACTCCGGGGAGCAAGCTTTTTCTCGCGGCGGCGTGGAAACCCTCGCCGCCGCCAGTTTTTTTGCATCAAATCCACCCGCCCTCATCATGACGCCGCGCAGTCTCGCTTCATTCTCTGAACTGTCTGAACGGCTCCCCGCAATGGCGATCCCCGAACTTCCATGTGTGACGCGTCTGACTCATCCCACCAATGGAGAAGCTGGCTGGCTGAACACGCCAACCGCTTTCACCTCTTCGCCCGCCAACAATCCCGCAGTGAGGCGGATGCCGAGGATCTGTTGCAGGACGCCTTGGTCGAAACCTGGACCCGCTGTGACGGGCAGGTGCCTCCCCCGGCAATGGTCTATGCCACGATCCGCCGCCGCGCGATCGACCGGGCCCGCCAGATGGATGCCCGTGAACGCCGCGAACAATCCGATTGGCACGTGCAAGACCTCTGGGAGTTGCCAGAAGTCGATGAGCGTGCCGACCTTGAAGCCCTGCTGGCAGCCGTCCTTGAACTGCCCGCAGACCAGCAGGAAGTGGTCTATCTCCGCACTTGGGGAGGGCTCTCGTTCAAGGAAATCGCCGCTGCCGTGGGGGCTCCCCTGCCCACCGTGGCATCGCGGTTCCAAGCGGCCCTCAAACGCCTGAAATCTAACCTGATAGAATGTTGGTCATGACTCCGCACCCATCATCCAAAAACCCGATAGAAGTATTGGCCCAAGCCCAGCCGAAACCGATTGCGCCGGAGTTGATGGCACGCCTGCTCCGCGCGCAACCCGTGGCACCGGACAAGGTGATCGCGCTGCCGTCCGCGACTGCCATGCGCATTTCCACTCTGTCGGCGCACTGCCGGCATCACCGGTGGGCCTGGCCGGCGCTGGCCGCTACCGCCGCCGGGCTCGTCGCGGCACTCCTGCTATTCAAGCTCGCCCAACCAGCCCAGCCCACCCGGGTGACGGCCCGCCCCGAAGTCATCGTGAACCGCAGCCGCGAGTATTTGACCGCGAAGGAGCTTGCTGTGGGTGTCGGCGAGGACGGTCAGCCTTATCGGGTGATCGATGGCCGTTGGTTAGATTGCTCCCAGGTCTCAATCAAAGGACGGCCCGGCGTATGGACCACCGTCACCCCGGGCGAAGGCATCACCCGTGCCCCGATGCCGGTCTATTGAATCATTTTCCCAAACCTATCACCTCACGCCGATCATGAAAACCCCTCGTCATTTCCCCTCTGCTGCCCTGTGCAGCGCGCTGATCGTATTGGCCTCTCCGGCATCGGCCCAAGACGCACCCGCCACGGAAAAACCCGCCGAAGCGGCCGATCCCAATCCGCCCACGATCACGATTGGATCCGGCTCATTGACTCTGTTAGGCACTCCCGGGAGCGAGGCGCAGTCCTTGCTGAATGCCTTGATGGGACAAACCATGCCCCCTCCTAACACCCCCACTCTCGGGGTCGCCGTGGATCGGATTTCCGATGAACTCCGAGCCCAACTGCCGGATGTCAAACCCGGCGCGGGTCTCGTGATCCGCCATGTGGCAGAGGGTGGACCCGCCGCCGCCGCAGGTCTGCTCAAGGACGACATCCTCCTGGCCTGGGATCATGACCGCTTGGTGCATCCCGACCAACTCGGAGTGCTCGTGCAATCCTCCAAACCCGGCGAGCCAATCAACCTCACCTTCCTCCGCAAGCGCGAGCGACAGGAGGTCAAGCTCACTTTGGCCAAAACCACCGATCCCCAACCAACCGCCACTGCCGCATCCCACCCGCTGCCATCGATCCACTGGCAGACAGGCCAGAGCTTCGTTCTCGGATCCAATGGCGCGTTGACCCCTGCGGATGGAGACCAACTCGCCGAAGAAGTGCGAAAAACCCTGGCCGAAAGCGGCCTCGACAACAAGACCATCGAGGAAACCGTCAAGGCACTCGCCGGTGGCATCAAGGGACCCACCACCGTCATGACCGCCAAAATCACCGTCGTCGGCCCGGACGGCAAAGTCCGCGAAATCTCGTCCGATCAGGATATGGAAATCTATCAACTTCTCAAGCGCTTCCTCGGCGGCGACAAACAACCCGCGCCCGCCAATCCCGATAAGTAAGTGGGGACCATTAGCAACCTGCCGCCCTTGCCGACCGTGGCATGGCACGCGTTGGGGTCAGCGTTGGGGTCAGTCCTTTAAAATTGCAATAAATCGATTGACAGCATCGGGCGCGGAATGGAAAGTGATGCATGGCGAGGCAGCTGAGATTTGAGTATCCGGGTGCTGTGTATCACATCATGGCGCGTGGTGACGGCGGGAAACGCATTTTCCTAGGTCAGGAGGACTCTCTGTCGTTCCTGCACTGGCTGGAGCAGGTGTGCGCCAGCCATGGCTGGCGGGTTCATGCGTGGGTATTGATGGGCAATCATTTCCATTTATTGTTAGAGACCCCGGAGCCGAATTTATCGGCGGGGATGCGGGTGTTGTTGGGCACGTTCAGCCAGGCGTGGAACCGCCGCTACCAGCGGGGCGGGCATGTGTTTCAAGGGCGCTACAAGGCGGTGCCAGTAACGGGCGAGCAAGCATCAGACGCGCATTATTTCAAAGTGGTGGCGGATTACATTCATCTCAATCCCGCCCGCGCCAAGCTGGCCGGGGGCAGGCGGGGCAAGCTGGCGGCTTATCCGTGGAGCAGTCTGCGGCATTTTGCGAAGGGTGCGCCGCCGCCGTGGCTGGAGATCAACCGGGTATTGAATGCCTTCCAACTGAGTCAGGACCGCCGCGGCCGCGCGGCCTATGTGGCATGGTTGGAAAGCCGCGCCACAAGCCACGATGGAAAAGTCAACGAGACCGCGATGAAGTCGCTGCGCAAGGGTTGGTATCTGGGCGAGGAAGGATTTAAGGACAAGTTGCTGGCCATGGTGGACAAAGCACGGGCGAAGATCCGCAAACCGGGCCACCACGCAGGCGGGGCCATGGCGGCACACCACCAGCAGGAGGCGGAACGGATCATCCGGGTGATGGCCGCAAGATTGGCTCTGCCACTCGAGACGGCGGAATTGGCAAAGTTGCGCAAGGGGCATCCGGACAAGGTGCGATGCGCGGCTTTGCTGCGCCTGCGCACCGCAATGCAGAACGAATGGATCACGGCGCGCTTGGCAATGGGCGCGAGCACTTACGTCAGCTCCCTGGTGAACCGCTTGCTGCGCGACGCCAAGGAGCGGCGGACTCTGGCGGCACACGAGCGGGCGCTGGATGCGCAAAACAAAGCAGCGGCGAAATGAAATGAGTGAACTTGGGGGAATGATATCTATCAGATGAAATTCAAATTTTGAAGGACCGACTCCATGAAAGTTAGCGCCATTCAGGACCGACCCCATGAAATTCGACCGACCCCATGAAAGACTTCTGCTATCTCTGAGACCGGGTCGTTGGGGTGTTTTCGGCAAGATGATTGCCATAAGTCAACGCTCCGACGGCGGCCAGAAGCACCACAAATGCACAACCCACGATGAGCTTGGTGCGCTTGCGCGTGCCAAACCATTCGCGCAACAGCGCCCCAACGATGATGCTGAAAAGAATCAACATGATCATGTGGATCGCCCAACTGGTGAACTTATAATTGCCCATCCGCACATGCCCGAGGTTGTAGAAAAAAAACTGACCATACCAAAAAAAGCCAGTAAGAATGGCCATCGCCCAATTCAATGGCAGGTTGGGCCGCTCGATGCCGGCGGGCAGTTCAACCATTTCACCAAGTGACTTGTGCTTGGCGTGCAGGTAAATGCAGTAAATCGCAGTGGTGAGATACGCGCCGGAATTGGCGAAGATATACACCACATTGCCCCGAAACACGCCCGCACCATGGTCAGTGGCGACGGCGGCGATCGGCTCCCCAGCCTCAAGCGCAAAACCATAAACCGCAGACAAC
>CAIYYV010000145.1 GCA_903930425.1 Akkermansiaceae bacterium
ACCCAGCAATGTGCCGGTTTTCAGTGGGCGATGATTGGGAACCGTAAGGTGATGAGTCCCGGCAACGGTGGTCGTCAAGTGGATGTGGGAACCGTCCTGTCGTGTGCGCTCATAGCCCAATGCCCGCAGCAAGCGGCAAATCGTACCTTGTTGTTTAAAATCCCATCATCCTGGCGGACTTCATCTAACTGCGCCTGCACGAGGGCATGGCCCTCAGCGAGGCGGTGATCGACGCCGGTGTCGCCGTCATTCTAGCAGATCCGATTTTCCAGGGCCTGGGCATCGCGCTCATGGCCGGCACGGTGGTGGCAAAGGCATTCTGTTTTTGGGGTTCGGGATTTTAATGGACTTGCCGGACGGATCGGTGACGCTAGGGTGGGACGTCCTGTCGCGCCCATGTCCACTCTTTCCACTCTTTTCCACGTTATTTTGTTGATTGCCGTCGTGGTGACGGTTTTCAACATCATTATATTTGTTCACGAGCTTGGCCATTTTTGGGCGGCGAAATGGCGGGGGCTACAGATTGATCGGTTTCAGATCTGGTTTGGCAAAGCCATTTGGAAAAAGAAAATCAATGGGGTGCAATACGGTCTTGGCTGGTTGCCATTTGGTGGTTTTGTGGCATTGCCGCAGATGGCACCGATGGAAGCGCTGGAAGGTGAAGGCGAAGAAGGCGGTCCCGAGCGTACGGCACTGCCGCCGATTCAGCCGCTCGACAAGATCATCGTTGCTTTGGCGGGGCCCCTGTTTTCGATGTTGCTTGCCTTGCTGGCCGCAGTGCTCGTCTGGCAAGTCGGCAAGCCTGCGGATTTCATCGCCACCACCGAAATCGGTTATGTGCTATCAGAGAGTCCGGCGCAAAAAGCGGGGCTGCGCATTGGCGACAAAATCACTGAAATCAACGGGGCACCGGTTCATGGATTCGCGGGATCGCTCGATTCGATCACCGAGCGCATTATTTTGAGCCGTGGTCAACAAATCACCTTCACGGTGGAACGTTCCGGCGAAAGCCAGCCGCTGCGGCTCAGCTCCGGATTTGAGACCGGAAAATCCCGCTGGTTCCAGCGTCGCGGGCTGCGCCAGATTGGGATTGAGCCTGCGGCGGCGGTGCTGATAGGCGCGGTTGTTCCTAACAGCCCAGCGGCGGCAGCCCAGCTTGTCAAGGGTGATGTCATTCTCACGATCGATGGCAAGCCGCTGCGCAGCCTCTCGCATTTTTCGCAATACCTGCGCGAGCAGAATTGGAAAACCGTCCATCTGGGGATTCGCACTGCGGCGGGTGGGGACCGCGGGGTGGAGCTCACGCCGAAGCGGCCGTTGATGCCGGCAGGTTCTGACCCGATGGTGGGCATTCAATGGGATGCCAGCGGGGAGGTGGACATCCGGATCGTGCATCCCGAACCGATTCGTCAAGTCAGGGACAGCCTGCGCATGATGTGGATCACGATCACCGGGGTGGTCGCGCGTGATTCTAACATCGGAGTGGATCACCTGAGCGGCCCGGTGGGCATTGCAAAGATGTTATACCAGTTGTTGCAAATGGAGAACGGGTGGAGCCGCATTCTGGCCTTCATGGTCTTGTTCAATGTGAACCTTGCGGTGCTGAACATGTTGCCGTTTCCGGTGCTCGATGGTGGACACATCACGTTGGCGATCCTTGAAAAAATCTTCGGCCGGCCGGTGAAAGCCAGGCCATTGGAAATCCTGCAGACGTTCTGTGCGTTGCTGTTGATTTCCCTGATGCTTTTTGTCACCAGCAAGGACATCGGCAATGACATTGGCCGGAGTTCGCGGACACGTCAGGAAGTGGTTTTCCCTGAGAACTGAGGATCAGGGAGCGAATAGCACCTTGCCCGCACGTTCGGGTGCATCCAATCGCGCCACCGCATCCTGAAACGCGGACAACGGGAACGTGCCATCCACCGGCTGCACGAGTTGACCCGCAGTGACGCGGCGCGCTAGATTTTGATAGATTGCGGTGACTTCTTCCACGGGTGCGTTTTCCACCCACCGGGTGAGCCAGAGTCCGCGAATCCGGAGATCGCGGAAGATGAGCATTCCGTTAGACAGGGTGAGTGGTTTGCGGCCCATGGCACCGTAGGTGATGTGCGTGGCGCTTTCGCGCAACAGCTTCATGAGGCGCAACGCGCTTTCACCGCCGACGGCGTTGAAGGCGAGCGCGGCTTTGGCACCTCCGAGCATCGTTTTTGCGGCGGCCAATCCTTCCTCATCATCGATGAACACCTGGTCCGCTCCGAGTTGCCGAAGCTCATCTGCCACGGACGCACTCCTCACAAATGAAATCGTGCGAACACCCAGATCACGGGAGAGTTGAATGACGCAGCGACCGACGGCGGAATTGCCGAGGTTTTGCACAATCCATTCGCCGGCATTGAGCGCAGAAAATCCATGCAGGAGTTGCCAGGCGGTGGCCGGATTGACTTTGAGCATGGCGGCTTGCACGAGATCGATGGCCGGGGGTAGTTTGAACAACGCACTGGCGGGCACGGTGGTGTGGGTCGCCCAAGTGGACGCGCGACGAAGAAACATGACCGGTTCCCCCGGATGGAAATCGTCAGAACCGCTGATTTCGACGATGCCGCAACCCTCGATGCCGGGCACAGCGGGCAAGATGGCCTTCACCCCATAAGTGCCTTCTATCAGGTTGAGATCGGCCGGATTGATCGGCGCGGCACTGATGCGAACTAACACCTCACCCGCCGCCGGGGCTTGCGGAGAAAAAGGCGCCCATTCAAGGACATCCCGCGGATCCCCCGTTTGACGGAATAGCAATTGTTGACCAGATAGATTCGTAAGCTCAGAACTCATGCAGGAACGATGGCATCCAAATCCGCCGCGCCAAGCCTGAACCTGAAATCGCAACTCGTTTCGTGCAGAAATGACCTGTCACCCATCTCCCGCATGCGCCATGGCAGGTGAAAAAGGATCAGCGCTTGCTGCCGAGCGTTTTGCGCTCAACCCCTTCCACGGTGATTTTGACTGGCATGATGGCTCCCTTGTCGTCGAATGTCATGCGATCAATGCAGGTGACCCGGTGATTGGCGTCGGTTTCAGTGAGGGGTCTGCGGTGATAGATGATATACCAGTCATCGGTGCCGGGAAGACACATGACGGAATGATGGCCTGCCCCGGTGGCAACGGCGGGGTCCTGCTGCAACACCTTGGCCACTCGCTTGAACGGACCCATCGGCGAGTCTGCCATGGCGTAGGCCACCGAATACTCGGGGCCTCCCCAATTCCCTTCTGACCACATGAGATAATAGACGCCTTTGCGAAGAAACAGAATCGGCCCCTCGACATATTTCTCCGGAGTGATTTCCTTGAAGGTGGAGCCATCCGGCAGAGTCATCAGTGCCGTAAAATCATCCTTGAGCCTCGCTATGTTGCAGTGACCCCAACCTCCGTAAATGATATAGTATTTCCCGTCCTTGTCATGAAAAACGAATTGATCGATCGGCTGTGCGCCATTGCGGATGACGCCGATCAACGGTTTACCTAACAGATCCTTGAACGGTCCGGCTGGGGTATCGGCCACCGCCACGCCGATGCCGCCCACATCCTTGTTTTCGTCCTGGATGTTATTGCCGCCGAAGAAAAAATAATACTTGCCGCCCTTTTCGATGACGGCAGGGGCCCAGAGCGCCTGCTTGAGCCATGGGATGTTCTGCTGCTCGAGCACACGCGGATGCTTTGTCCAATGGACCAAGTCAGGCGACGAGAACGCATCCATGAACACCTGCTCGTTGAAACGCGCGGAAAAGGTCGGATAAATCCAATACTCGTTGCCGAAGATGGCCACTTCAGGATCCGCATACCAACCCGGAAATACCGGATTGCCGGCTCGGGTTGGTTGTGGGGCCGACTGCTTTTCCGGAGCGGCTGTGAGAAGAACGGGTGCCGCGAGCAGCAATGCTGCCAGACCGATGATTTGTGGGATGGGTTTTGTTTTCATGAATGGTGGAATGGGGTGAGGCTTGCGTTTTGAAATGTTTGTCATCGAAGTGATTGAACGGTTTGGATTCATCGACTCGTCGAGTCGCCAGAGGTCGCCGCCGAAACCGGCCCTAACAGCGGCGCCTTCCTTGGGTCCTCTAACTTTTCCGGTGCCGCGCAGACGGAGAGCAGAGTGCTCGTGGCGAGAGTGGCAATGGCCGGCCTCACGGTCATTCGGACGAAACCTTCTTCTGAAGGTGCTTTCAAACCCAACGAGAGACGGGTGGCAACCGGTTTTCCCGGGTTGTCAATGCGATGGACTTGCCACTCACCCGTGCCGGAAAAAACCACGTCCACCTGCAGCACCGCGCCATCTCCACCATCGATGAGAAAACAGGCACTGCGTTCCGAACCCGACACACGATACCAAGTTCCCAACCCGATCAAGGCGGTCGAAAAAGCCGAAGGTTTCGAAAAACTAAAACGATCCTCGATCACCAGACTCGCATTCCCGTCGCGTTGATAGATCCATTTGCGCTCAAGTTTTTTCAATCCGGTATCTGGATATGCGGAAGAAAAATCGATCGTGGTAGTATCACAAGCGTCCGAGCAATCGGTGGCCACCACTTGGCCGCGGCATTGCTTGCCCTCCGCCTGCAAGGTTCCCGCCACCACCGGCACCGAATGACCGAAAGAACTCAGAATCGGCAAACGGTAGCGGTCACGGCTGAATGTTTCTGCCCGATAGACCATCGATCCCGGATCGGCGATCACGGGACGTCCCTTCCATACCACCACGGTCGTGCCCACATCGTTGTGATTGTGATGCTCTGCATTATGCCCGCCTTTCCATGCCGCCGCCATGCCTCCTGGCCGCGCGGGCCGCGTGACCCACACGCCACTGTCGGAGAATGATGATCGAAGCGGCAATGCGGCAAGCGGTTTACCCGCCGTGCCCGCCGGAGACTGCCGCCGAACCTCCAGATCCACCAATGTGTGATAGAGAGCCGGGGCTTTCGTTAGCACGCCGGTCACGCTGCCAGTGCACGGTTGTTGGTCAAGCTGCCATCGAATGAGTTCCGTCAACCGCGGTTCGGGCCGCGCGGTGAGTTCACAATCGGCAAAGGCCGGACACACGCCATCCGCAATCTCCAAGCGAACCGGAGCTTCTGCGACCCGACGCACGGCCGGGGTCTTGTATAAATTGACCTTGCCTCCGGTCTGCACCCGCAACACCTCCGCCAATACCACAAAATGACCGAAACCATAATTCCAATATCCCAAACCCTCACTGCAATAACCGTCCTTTGAGAATCCTGATAGAAAAGCATCCATGTTTCTAACAGACCACTCCACCGCCTTGGCGCGTGTTTCACGCGATGCCTCGGTGGCCAGAATCGCACCGACTGCGCCGGCGGTGCAGACTGCGTTCCAGTTGTGATCCGCGCTCGCCCACCAATGCCCGGCCTTGACTTTCTCCGGCGCAGTGCCGTCGATCGTCGCTAACACCGGCCCGGTCAATCGCCGCGAGACATTCTCTCGCATCAACGCAAGACACTTGGGTGACAAGCGCCCGTCGAGCAACCACGCAGCAAGCGCCATCTGATAGCCATTGCATGCAGCCACAAGATCCGCATACGGGCTGCCTCCACCAAAAACCCACATCCCACGGTCATGCGCCGGCAAGACCCACGAGGGGTCCGCACACAAACTTTTCACGGTACCGTCGATTGCCTCAATGAAGCGCCCCTTGTCTTCCAGGCATTCCCCGATTACCAAATGCGTGAGGCGGCTCCAGCGCTTCCCATGCTGCGACTGATAGCGCGAGCGGTCCCCGGTGGTCGAATACTCAAGATAGGTTGACGCGTCAAACGGCGGCATCGGAGTGGCAAGACAGGTTTCGGCACGTTGAATCGCCGTGGCCGCCTCCGAAGACCGAGCTAAAACATCCCACCAACCGCGGTCCGAAGCCGGCCTGCCGATGCCAGCCGGATGCGCGGGCAAGTCATCCGCTAAACCGGCGGACATCAATCCACATGCCGTCAGCCACGTGATACCACCTAACAAAAAACCATGCATTTACGGACGGCTTGGAGTGGCGGGCACGCTGACCGGTTGATTTTTTGGAAAATCTGCCGGCACGGGGAGGGTGACTTTCCCACTGGCGGCCCATTCGGTGCCGCGAGTCAGCAAGGTGCGGTAGCCGACACAGCGCATGGCCGCGCCATCGTGACCTAACAGATTCATGCAAACGCGGCCCTTGCCGAAAGCGATCGTCCAGACCATGGGTTCGTTCGCGTTGGTGACGGGCGAGAATGCGCTGGCCAGGACCACCATTTGTTCGGCGGGCCCACGGGTGGCATGCCAAAGTTCGTCAATGGTATGAGGCCATTCGGCAGGTAGCCCAGCCATAATGGGGTGTTTGGGTTGGCGGGTGGTGACCTTCCATTCAAAACGCGCGCCGTGGCCGGTGTTAGGCCCTTCGCCTTTTGGCGTGCGCACGATCTTGCCCGCATCATCCACCACCAAGCGGTCACCATCGGCCGCCGTACGCCAATGCAGTCCAGCCAAACGCAAAAACTCCGGATGATGTTCAAAACTGGCCGCATGCAGCCCGACATAGCCGCCGCCCTTGCGCACGAAACCGATCACCTCCTCCATCCAAGGAAAAACCGTTTTCTGGTCGGCTGGCAGTTTCACCGGGAAATCCGTCCAGTTATTGACGACCACATCGGTTTTCGAAAGATCGAGACGAAAGGCCTGCGATGCCGCTTGGTCCGCGGGATTCGGCGGCGTGACCTCGGTCACGGTGAAGCGGCCACAGGCCCCGAGCGCTGCGAGGATTTCGGGTGTGGTTTCCTTCCATGGATGATGATTGAGGCCGCTGAGCAAGGTGACACGGAGTTTGGCCGCATCCGCCGCTTGAGATGTGCCAAACAGAGTGCCCAGCAATGAGAGAACGATCAGAGATAAGTGTTTCATGTCAGATGGAATTCGGGTTGCGCGAGAAATAACGCGAGGAACCATAGGAATCTTTCATCATCCATAGTTAAAAAGGTTCTTTTTCGCAAAACCATCTCAGAAAAACCGAATGTATAACGCGATGACACACGCAATCAGAATGGTGCTCCAAAATCCAAAGCGCTGATAGAATGGTAAGGACCGCATTTCAGCCAACACCTCGGGAGAAAACGAACGGTCGATGATGGCGCGGGCCTCGATTTCCCCCCGATTTCGAAATACCCACAGGATCGCAAATGCAAATATGAAATCGATCGCCCCGCGGGTTAAAAAGGGAATCGACCAAAACCCCCCGGCACTGGTGGCATCCGCCACCCACACCGTGAGTCCCGGCATCTGCGGCAACAACCGCCCCATTTCGAGCACGGTCACCGCCAGGGCCCATGCCGGCCCAACAATCACTGCGATCAGGGCACCACGCGCATTGGCCCGCTTGTAAAAGAATCCCGCCAAAAACAAGGCGCAGACCGATGGGTAGGCGATCGACCAGTATTTCTGGATGTAAATGAAAATCCCTTTGAGGTCTTGAAGAAAGTATCCAACGACCGTGGCCGCCACCAAAACCACCACCGATGTGATGCGCCCGAAGCGCACCAGATCTCCACTGCTGGCATCGCGCTTCACATAGTTCTTGTAGATGTCGAAGGTGAGGATCGAGGAACTGGCCGACATCATGGATGCCACATGAGACATCACACAGCCCATCAGACCGGCCATCACAAGACCTGTTAGCCCGTGCGGCAGCAGTTGCTTGACCAGCGTCGGGAATGCGAGATCCGCTTTCAAAAGAACGCACTCGGCCTTGAGCAAGCCGCTTTCCGGATTGTAAAGACGAAAGGCGACAATGCCCGGGAGCACCACGAGAAAGGGCACCAGTAACTTGAGAAATCCGGCGAACACCACGCCCATTTGTCCGTGCCAAACACTCTTGGCTGCCAGCGTGCGCTGCGTGATGAATTGATTGCACCCCCAATAAAAAATGTTCGCCAGCCACATACCGCCAAAAAACACCCCGGGCCAGGGCAATTCAGGATCGTTGGCCGGACGTACCATGTGGAATTTCTCCGGCGACCCTGCCAGCACCGCCTTGAACCCACCAATCACCGACGGCCCGTATTCCGGCAGGAGCACACCCAACTTGTGAAGACCTAACACCATGACTGTTAGCCCGCCAAGAATCAACACGGTCACCTGAATGATATCCGTATAGGCGATCGCCTTGAATCCACCATAGATCGCATATCCACCGCCGACCACGCACAAAATGACAAGCCCCCACACCAAAGGAAGCCCGAACACCGAGTGAATCGCGAGCGAGCCCGTATACAGCACCACGGCCAACTCAATCACAATATAACCGATCAGGCTGATGATGGCATAGGCGATGCGGACCCTGTCACTGAACCGCCGCTCCAAAAACTCGGGCATGGTGGTGATCTTGCTCTTCAGATAGTAGGGCAGGAAAAACTTGCCGTAGAGCACCAGGGCGATCGCCGCCATCCATTCATAGCTCGCCACGGCAAGGCCGATTTCATAACCGCGCCCCGACATGCCGATGAAATGATGTGTCGAGATGTTGGCGGCGATCATCGATCCCCCGATGATCCACCACACCAAATTGCGGCTGGCGAGGAAGTAGTCGTCCGATCCTTCTTTCTTGCGCGACGCGAGATAACCGACCATCGCAACAATAATCAGATAGATTCCAAAAACAAAAGTATCGAGGTTCATAAGAGGGTCTGTGGTTGGATAAAAGGAAATCAGCGTGGAGGACACTCACTTGGAATCTTCATCCGCAATCAAGCCAACATCAATGATCTGCCCGCCAGTGGTCTGGCTGGCATGCACGGCGATGACATTCCTGCCCGGCTTGAGCGTGGCCGCAGCGGCGGGTGTGATGTCGGCCTCGCCGTAACCGGTGATCCAACCACTCAGCTTTGCCGCCAGCACTCCATTCAGATAGATCTCCGGATTTTCGTCATAAATGAGCAAAAGACGGGGATTCTTCAACGGTTCCGCAGGCAGCACGAACTCGCGGCGCAGCCAGATGGACGGCGAGCTCCACTCGGTGCCCAACACGGCGCCAGGAGTGTCTTTGGTGCCGAAGCCTGCTACACCCTCGGGCCATTTCGAATCGTCAAAGCCGGGCTTGAACCAATCACCGGCGGGCTCTGCCAGAGCATAGTGCCATTTCACCTGCGCGTGCTGCGCGGTCGGCAGCACCGCCTTGCTCGGTGCCGGAACCGGCAGCGGTGCCCACGGCCCGTTGGTGTTAGATCCTGCGCGCGACCATTTTTTCCACGTCGGCCCGTCGGTCAACATCTTGATGAAAACACCACCCACCACCGGTCGTGCCTGGAACCCCTTGAGTGTCGCATCCGTGGTGATAAACCAGTCTGAAAGCGGCACGCGTGCGGGGGTTTCATTGGCGTAACGCCAAATAGGTTCTAACAGCGCCTGGAAATCGGCGTCATTTTTGGCCGGGGCGATGCTCCACAAGGCCCAGTCGATCAAACAATTGTCGGTGCGGTAATCGACTGGCAGGCCGTATTTTTTTTGCACCTTGAGATACCATGCGATTTCCGCGTCGCCGACGGATTCGGGGAGCAACTTCAGACCTAACACCCGATCCCATACCAGGTTGTGCTTCATGCTCCAAGTGTCGGGAGCATCATAAGCAAGGCGCGTGCGACCCTTGTCCTTGGTGAACTCCTGCCACTTGGCCGCGTAATCCCGCGCGATGCCGAGATACTTCTTCGCCTCCACAGGTTTGCCGGCCAGTTCGCACAAGCGCGAGAACCCGCCGATGCCGATGATTGCTTTCAGCGCGAGATTGGCATTGCGCGGTTGGTGCCCGAACATGTCGGCCGAGCAAAGTTGGTTGCGCGGGTCGAGTCCTTCCTTGACCAGATAATCGGCCCACTTTGTAAGCATCGGCCAATACAGTGCCGTCAAGTCGGCATTGCCTTGCTGGTTGGCGAGGGCCGCAAGCATGATGAGCATGTTGCCGCTTTCCTCCACCGGCATCCGGTCGCCATCCTTTCCTTCCATGCCATACACCTGACCCGTGGCGTGCGGATACGTGCCAAGATCATGCGGCGCATAGTCGTATGGCCATGATGCGGAGGCCGCGTAATCGAGAATCGTCACCAACATCGCCTTGGTCAGCGCCGGACTGAAGACCAGAAAAAACGGCGCCTGCGGAAACAAAACGTCCACCGTGCCAATGCAGCCGTTAGAAAAATTTTCCTTGGGAAACATGAGTGGCTGACCCTTGGCATCGGCACAGATTTTGTTGCCCGCGAATGTCTGCCGATAGGCGAGTATGCAAAGCTGTGCATATTTTTCGCCGCCGACCTTTTTGAGATCAGCCAGCAAGGATTGGTCAAACGCGACGCAGCGCTTTGTGATCGCTTCATAATGCTCCGCAGCTTTCCAGATCATGGCCGCGGCGTCGTCGCCGTTGCGTCGCCAGTAGGGGCGGAGATTCTGCTTGAAATACTTAACAGAAAACTCGTCATCGTAAGCAAACATCAGCCAGCGGGACACAGGTTTCACTCCGACAGTGACGGCTTCTAACACCACAACGGCGGCCGGGGCGGTGATGGCCGGCTGCGGCATGACCCTCTTGATCATCGGAAATTGGCCGCCCGCCACAAAGGCATCTCGAGCGATGCCGGCCGGTAAAATGCGCGATGAGTTGCCTTTCTCACCGGGTGCAACCAAATAGAAGGCTCCCCAATCGATCCTGAGGTCATCGCCACGTTTCGCGAGCACTGGTTGATCGTGTGAGGCAATCTTTATCACCTCAAAATTCTCGGGGCCCACTTTCGAGCATTCCACTTGCTGCTGTGGCTCGTTCACCGCGATCTCGGCCGCCGCATCCTGATAGAACGCCACCTCGTGAGCCGATCCGTCGGTGGCGATGGCGGTGAAGCTCAGATACGTCACAGGCCGGGCGAGCAGGTCGAGATCGTCCGGCAACGCGGGCGTCATGAAGGTGAGAGTGAGCCGGATCCCTTCGCCTTCAAAGGTATAGATCGTGCGTGTGGGTGTCACTTCCAGCGCGGTCTGTGGCAGTGCAGGCACCGCGGCCGGCTCCTTGCCCATCAGTCGAAACGCCTTGCCGTTAATGCGCACCATGCTCACAAGACGGTTCGACTTCCCGGTCCAGTGTACGGTGTCGCTGTCTGTGAGTTTGTCAGATGGCGACCAAATGCTGAAATACGGGTCATGGGCAATCAGCGGAACGGCAGGCGGACGCAGGTTCTCTGCCGATGCTGTGGCGCAGACACATAAAGCCAGAAGGACTTTGAAGGATAGAAGTTTCATTGGGGTGTTAACGATTGCTAATTGATGCAAAAGGATCATGACATATCTTCTCAAATCATCCCCGCTCCCGCGGCGGCGGTTACTGGATAGATTTCAGATTCAATTCCGGTGGCCGTAGCATATCTGGAACGCACGGCGGCGGCGAAGGCTTCTACCTGCGCCGCTTCGACAAACGCAACCATGCACCCGCCAAAGCCAGCACCTGCCTGGCGGGCACCGATCACGCCGGGGGCTTCAAGCATGGCGGCCATCATCGTATGCATCGCGGGTGCAGCAATTTCATAGAGTTGGCAGGCACCATCAAAAGACGCGGCCGTGAGATGACGGATCAACGCGCGGTCCCCGGCGCTGAGCGCGCCGGCGAGCGCAAGGACACGGGCGTGCTCCTCAAGGATGAAGCGACAACGTTTGGCCACTTGTGGTGGCAGTTCGTGCTCGCGAGCACTGAATTGCGCGAACCCCACCTCACGAAGGGAGCTTGCACCTAACAGCCTGGCTCCTTCCTCGCAATCGGCGCGGCGCTCACCGTATTCGGATCCGGCGAGTTCGCGTTTCGACTTGGTGTCGCAAATCACAATGCGGATGCCCTCGGCGATGGCCACCGGCCGACTCGTCAAGTCACGGCAATCGAGCAACAAGGCGCAGCCCTCCTCTCCCATGCACGAGGTGAATTGATCGAGAATGCCACAATTGACGCCGACGTAACGGTTTTCAGATCGCTGGCAAAGCAGGGCCTTTTTCAAGGGCGTCAATTGCCAGCCGCCAAGCACCTCAAACACGGTGGCCGCAGCACATTCAAGCGCGGCCGATGAACTCAATCCGCTGCTCAGTGGGACAGTGCTGTGAATCACTCCATCAAAACCCACAAGCCGCAATCCCTCTTCCCGAAGCTCCTCCGCAACTCCGTGAACATAATCAATCCATGGCTGATCGAGGTTTTTCTCGGTGGAATCTAACGAAAACGAGGCGTCGGCCCCGAGATTCAGTGAATGAAGATTGACCGTGCGCGAGTGATTCGGCCGGGCGGCGATCCATGTGTCGCGACCAATCGGCAACGTGAGGACGGCCCCGAGGTTGTAGTCGGTGTGACTGCCCATTAGGTCCACACGACCCGGTGCACGACACCAGCACTGCGGGTCACCGCCAAAGCAGTTGAGGAATTCCTTGGCGATGACTTCCCGGCGTTGAGTGCTGGACTTCATGGATGTGCTTTCTAACGATTCATTCGGAAATTGCCGACTCATGGCGTGCCCGTAGCCCGCAGCATCCGGCAGCCAAACAAGCCTCCTGCCATGTTGCCGGAATCAGCCTGAAACTTCACGTTAACCTTTTCCTTGGCCTTGGTGAGTTCCGGCGGAATCGAATAGACCACATCAAAAAATTGGCCGGGTTGGTTTTGATGAAGCTGCTGGGTGCCAATGCGTGTGCCGTCTATCAGAATGTCGAACTTACGGGATCCAGTCTCATCGCCCCAGTAGGTGCACAAGAGTTCGTTGGATTTCACGGGGTCCACCTTCATCTCGAATGCAAACCATCCGCCATCAGTCGCGTGGCGCCACTTTCGGCCCATCGAATCACCCGCACCGGTTTTTTCTCCTGTGAGATTGTGATCGCGTTCAGGTTGCATCTCGCCGATCCGGAGCACGTCAATCGACCGGGTCTCCAATTGGAGTTTGCGTTCATTCGCCGCCCGAAGAGTTGCCTCCTGCGCATCCCACTCAGCCCGATTGAACACATCGAAATAAACGGTGTAGCGGCGGTCATGCAACCGGTGGAAGGGCACGAGCGTCACGTCGCGCGGACGGCCGATGCCGGCGGTCCGAAACGTTTGCCCGGCTAGCGACACCGGCTTCACCCAATCGCTAACAGGTTTGTCGTCGGTGACCAGCACTGGCACAAAAAACGGCTTGGTGGACTCGGGATCCTCCACGGCAGCCAGATCCGCGGCTAACAGAACAGGACCGTAGAACACCGCGATACGGCGCGGGTTGTCTGGCATTGCCTCGGTGCGCAGCGACATCGGCACGCGGACTTCCACACGATCGCCTGACTGCCAGCGGCGCTTGAGCGACACATAGGACGAGGGACGGGAATCGACCTTGAACGGCTTGCCATTGACCGTAACAAAAAATCCCTGAGTGGCCCAGTGCGGCCGACGCAACCGGAGCTCAAACTCTTGCGGCTGTTTGCAAGTCAGGGTGATGCTGGAGGTGTCGGCGTCCGGCCATTTCGTTTCCTGACGGAGTGTCACCCCGCGGTGTTTCCATGTGAGTTCGGAAGCGATGTATAGGTTCACCCAGAGACCGGCGGCATCTTGAAAATAAATATCCCCACCATATTTGACATGGTTTTCCATGCCGGTGCCCACACAGCAGGTAAAGGCGTCATAAGGCGATTGGTATTCCTTGAAATGCCCCGGCTTGAGTGACAGATTGTAGATGACTCTGCCGTCCGGATGCTGTGAGGAACGGATCTGATTGAGCAGCGCGCGTTCATAAAAATCGGCGACATCGGCCGAGGGATTCCATCCGAACACATGGCGCGTGAGCTTGAGCATGTTATACACATTGCAGGTCTCGGTCGTGGCAATGCTGAGACGATCATTCAACTTGTCAGGCTGGCCAAAATGCTCGTGGTCGCAATGACCGCCGGTGACATAACTGTGGTGATGCACCACACGGTCCCAGAAAAAATCCGCGGCGTCACGATCACTCGCGCCACCGGCAATCTCGTAGCGCGCGGCCAGTCCGATGAGCTTTGGAATCTGCGTGTTGGCGTGTTTGCCGGGCAGAATATCCTGGCCGCGCGCAAGCGGGTCGAGGATGGCGGCATGATGAAAACGGCGGGAAAGATCCAAGTATCGCGTGTTCCCTGTGTCTGCATAAAGATCGGCAAGCACTTCGTTCATGCCACCATGCTCACAATCTAACACCTTTTGCATCTGCTCCTCAGTGAGCGGACGGAACACGCCGTCGAGCCAGTTTGCCAGGCGTTTTTCCACCTCAAAGGCCTTTGCGTTGCCCGCGAGCCGGTAGGCGTCGCGCAGGCCGGCCAGCAATTTGTGCAAGGTGTAGTTCGGCACCCAACCGCCATTGAGATCGAAGCCTGCGGAACGAATGTTTCCGGCGGCGACCTCGGCATAGATCTTTTTGCCGTTGGGAATGGCGGCCAAGTAACCCTTTCCGTTCGCCTGCTGGCACTCGGCCAGTTGGTCCACGAAATAGTTCACTCGCTCGAGAAACCGCGCATCGCCGGTTGCCGCATAGGCCATGGCACAGGCACTCAGAAAATGCCCGCCGGCATGACCCGAAACCCCTTGCGATTCCCAACCACCGTAATGCGCCGCCTTCGGCTCCAGACCCGACTCTTTGCGAAAATTGGCCAAAAACCGGTCAGGCTCCAAACTGAGCAAATACTTCACGGCCGTGTCCTGCCCGTCCTTGAACGGTCCATCGAGCAATCGCACATCCTCCAAGCCGAAGGGTGCGGCCATGGGCGCGGCGGCCAAGGGAACCCGGGTTTGTGCATCGGCAGAAACCGCGATTGGGACGATTATAACAGCTAATAACAATGAGGTGCAATTCATGGGAATTCAAATAATGGATTTTGGAAAGGCCTCAAGCATGGCATCTACATTCTCTAAGGGAATGTCCGATTGCATCCGGTGCGATGGACCGAGAATCAACCCGCTGCCATCCGGCGCAAGATCACGCATGCAGGCACGAGTGGCCGCTCGCACCGCCGCCCCGGAAACATGCGGCAGCACAGCCTGCGTCGAAATGCCCCCGTAAAAACTCAAATGCTTGCCAAATTCACGATACAGGCGGCCATGATCTAACACCTCAGGTTGCACCGGATTCAAACACGTCAACCCGATCTCCACCAGATCTGGCAGGAGAGGCCAAATATCGCCGTCGGAGTGAAGAATGACAGGCAGGCCCGCATCGCGGAAGACGCCGAACATGCGGGCGAGCCGCGGTTTGATAAACTGCCGCCACAACGCCGGTGAAAACAAGGTGCTTTTCTGCGCGCCATAATCATCACCGAAATACCCACCGTCCACACCGAGTGCCACAAAACGCTCGGACAAAATGATTTGGATGGCAGCAATCCGCTCTAGCAGATCTTCGGCCCATTCGGGTTCTGCCACCATGTCCATTAGGAATGCATCGAATCCACGGAGTGACCAGGCACGCTCGAACAATGCAAAACCAAAATTCGGCACCACGAAATGCCGGCTTGCATCGGCGGCGATTGCCACGGCTGCCTTGTTGAACAATGCAGGAGCCTCGGGATCCGGCCATTGAAATGCATCGAGATCATCCACGTCCCCCAGCGGGGCCGATGCGTGCCAGTAGCCTTCCGTGGCGGTGCCCCAACCGGCCCCCCACCAGTCAAAACTTACAGCGCCATCATCGCTGAGTCGTGGGGCGTGATCGATGTCTACGCGCAACAGATGATTGTCGAGATGAGTGGGCAGGTCATCGCAAGCACAATCAAAATGCGCGGCAAGCTTCGAGGCCATCGCGCCGGTATAATTGGTTTGCACCGGCAAACGGTCCACTGGTTGCCTCCATAATGCCCGGCGCAGGCGTTCTCTCGGCGTAAGCGGCGGAATCATTGAAAGAAAAAAGGGGGTAAGAAAATGGCAGTGATCCGGAACCACGTGTCGCGGATCATCAAACGCCAACATGACACGTCGAACCGCTGGCCGCTACCGCGCCATTGTCCGATCCTTGTGCTGGATTGACACAACGCATGCTAATTCAAGCGCCCATCACAGAACCGTCATTGCATCGACCGGATCGAATCCTAAATGCTGCTTGTGATTTGTTTTTACCCATGCCAAATCATCACAGCGCGGCGAAATCCGCCACATACCCTTTCCCCGGGCCAGCCATGATGCAAAAGAACCCGCCCAAAAACTCCGGCAGGCGCGGCACCCAACCCCCGCGCGAAGCGTGCAGCAGCACACCGTCCGCCACTGCTCGCTTCGAAGATGTGCAACCGGCGCTGAATTCATCGTTCAGTGTGTTCACCTATGATCGGCCGGGATTCGAACGTGGCTGGCATTACCATCCAGAGGCCGAGCTCACCTTGATTTTGGAAAGTTCCGGACACCGCTTCGTGGGCGATCATGTCGGCAACTTCGAACCGGGTGACCTTGTCTTGTTAGGCCCTAATTTACCCCACTTCTGGAGCAACGAATCGCCATCATTGTCGCAGGAAACGCGCGCCCGCTCGATCTATGTGCATTTTCACACCACTTGGTTTGAGGAAACCACCGAATTGCAGTATGAATTACAGGAAATCCGCCGCTTGCTCGCCAGGGCTTCTAGAGGCCTGCATTTCACAGGACCTGAATCACAGTTCGCAGCCAGATCGATTCCTCGCCTGCTCGAGTTGTCCGGCCTGCGGCGTTTGACGCGATGGCTGGAATTACTCCAAGAACTCGCCGAATCCGGCGGCGGCGAACCGTTGTCATCGGCTGGATTCGCGCCCGTGTTGGATGACATCACCTGCGACCGAATGCACAGGATCCACCAATATATCTATCATCATTTCCAGTCCGGAATCGCCCACCAGGAACTCGCCCGCATCGTCGGACTCAGCCCCGCAGCATTGTCAAAATTCTTCCGCCGCACCACAGGAAGAACCCTCACCGAATTCATCAATGAGGTGCGCGTCGGCGAGGCGGCACGACAATTGATAGACAGCACCGAGAACATTTCGGCGATTGCCTATGCCGCTGGTTTCGACAGCCTGGCCCACTTCAATAGCACCTTCCGCCGCCTCAAACAGGTGAACCCAAGTCGCTTTCGTGAACTGCATCGCAAACCGTGAACCGGCCATACCTACCCTCCTCGCCGCGAAAACCTGACTGGATTGCCTCCATCGGCTTTCCCAATCAGCGTCCTCCGGACGATCTTTTTCCGAAGGCGTTTGGCACGCCTGACTGGATTCGAACCAGTGACCACCCGCTTAGAAGGCGGGAGCTCTAATCCACTGAGCTACAGGCGCAAACCATTGACTTGTAACAGCCCGACAGCACACTGTCAAAATCCACTTCGCAAATTGCATTTGTTTCCTTCCATCATCAATTTGCAGTTCCAGTCTGGTATCGGATGCCTTATGAACGGCTCATGCGCACTGCAGTTTACGCTGGTTCCTTTGACCCACCCACCAATGGTCACCTGTGGATGATCGAACGCGGCTTGGAAATGTTCAACCGCCTGATTGTGGCCATTGGCGACAATCCGGCGAAGCGCTACTCATTCAGCGTTGAGGAGCGCTTGGAATTGCTAAAAGCCTCCACGGTCCCTTGCGCGAGTCTGGTCATCACCCATTTCGACAATCGTTATCTGGTCGACTACGCGAAAAAAAAGGGCGCGAAATATGTACTGCGCGGTATCCGCTCGCCCCATGACTATGAATACGAACGCGTCATGCGCCACATCAATGCCGACATGGCACCCGAAATCACCACCGTATTCCTCATGCCTCCCCGCGACATCGCCGAGGTTTCATCTAACATGATCAAGAGCCTTATTGGGCCCCAGGGCTGGGAAGACACGGTGCGCCGCTACGTGCCGGAAGCCGTTTTCCAATTGCTGGCCCAGCAGGATGAAGGCGGCCCCAAACGCGATCTTAAAATCATGCAGTAAGCGGTGTGCGTCACAACAGGCTCTCAAAAGCACTCGGGTGATTTCACGCATTCACGTGCTGAGAGATCCTCGACCTCACCCACCGAAGTGACGTGGCAGAGTCGCTGCCGTAGTTCCTTGGCGCCGTAAAACCCCTTGCAATACGCCATCAGACGTGAGCGCATCGACATCATCGCTTGCTTTTCGTCACCATAGCGACCGCTGCTCACCGCCATGCGGCAATGACGAATCATCAATTCCCAGCGCTCTGTTTGCCCGATCTCTGGCGCTTCCTGCCCCGTTTCAAAAAATTGCTTCGTTTCGCGGAACACCCACGGATGCTGCATCGCCGCCCGTCCGATCATCACACCCGCGACCGCGCTCGTTTGTTTTCTGTGAAACGCATCCGCACCGCAGGTAATGTCACCGTTGCCAACGACTGGAATGGAAACCGCCCGCGCCACCGCGTCGATCACCTCCCAATCCGCCGCGCCGCTGTAGCCTTGCGAGCGGACTCGCCCGTGCACGGCGATGGCCTGAATGCCACTATTTTCTAACAGCCTTGCCACTTCCACGGCATTGATCGACTTCTCATCCCAACCAATGCGCATTTTCGCGGTGACTGGGACCTGTCCACCGACCGCGTGCACCACAGTGGCCGCAACGGACGTGAGCAGCGCGCAATCTTTCAATAATGAGGAACCGCCGTTTTTCGCCACCACTTTGTTCACCGGACATCCAAAATTGAGATCGATGAAATCAGGACATTTCCAATCGATGATTTTTCTAGCAGCTTCTGCCATCCGCTTGCCATCAGCACCAAATAACTGCACACCCACGGGTCGTTGGTCCTCGGTGAACTCGGTATATTTGCGTGTGCGATCGTCACGCTGCAAAATGCCTTCTGCGGAAACAAATTCCGTGACCATCACATCTGCCCCGAGTTCCTTGCAGATCTGGCGAAAAATCACATCCGTCACCCCCGCCATCGGCGCGAGATACAACGGGAATCGGCCATCGAAGAACCAAGGAAGCACGGGCGATCGTATATCTGCAGTGTTCTGAACGTCCACTCTCCATTGCTGAGAGCACGCATTGGCACAGCGTGCGCAAACCAAAGCACGCAAGCCAAGGGAACCGATTTCCCCCCATCAGCCGATTCCTTTTTGCAAATCGCGGACGCTCCAGAGGGTGCCGGCCGCGGCGGTGCCGGCCCCACGCCATTTCCGGGCGCCGTCCTTGCGTTTCTCGCCGAACCGTCCCCGGCACGACCGAAATACCTCGTCCACAAAGGCCCGGCTGCCAATCACCGCCCCATCCGTGAAATACCTCACCCGGCAGCGCAGCATCCGGCTCATCGCCACATCGCGGCTCTTCTCTAACTGCGCCCGCTCCGCGTCCACCAGCGGCTTCTTCATCCCCTTCCTCAGCACCCGAACCTCCAACTCGCCGGTGGCACTCACTTGCTCCACCAACTTTTCCTCCGCCCCTTCTAACAGCATCATCCGGTATTCCTTCGACACTTTTCCTGCCCAATGCCT
>CAIYYV010000146.1 GCA_903930425.1 Akkermansiaceae bacterium
CCGCTCATGTCAGGGAAGGCTTCCTGAAGGTCGGCGGCAAGGCGGTCGATGACTTTGGCTCCCCAAGCGGCTTCCTGTTGGCGGGCGAGAATGATTTTTCCGGTGTGCCAATACGCTTCGATCACAACGGGATTGGCCGCGAGAATGGCACGGATGCGGGCTTTGCGGAGGTGGGTCTTGATCCCCTGAAGCGTGGCAGCGTAAGTCTCTGGTAACGCCGAGGCAGGTGGTGCCACCGGGAAAATCGCCACGGGCCGGCTGCGGCCTCGGGAGAAGCGAGGCTCTTCCGATAGTTTCGGGCTGGGCTTGCGGGGTTTAGATGCCATGGCGATGTGGGGTAAAATCTGAAATTCTGAAAGCTGAGACGCTAAGATTGAAGAGGAAGAGGTTTGGATTTGGGATTTATTTTTCAGCATCCATTTCGACGCGCACAATTTCCGCGAGCTGTTTGGCGGTTGGGAGTTTGCCTTTGAGTTCACTGGGGAGCTTCGACTGCAATTGGTAGGCGGCGACGCCGATGGGATTGGCCTTGGAGCGCAGGGCATACTCGACTTCCACGTCGTCCTTTTCGGCGCAGAGGATGATGCCGATGGAGGGCTGGTCGTCGGGGCCGCGTTCCTTGTCGTTGAGAAGGTTCAGGTAGAAATCCATCTTGCCCGCGAACTCCGGTTCGAAAGGGCCGACTTTGAGATCGAAGGCGACGAGCGCCTTGAGGAAACGGTGATAAAAGAGGAGGTCGATGAAATACTCCTTTTTCCCGAGGGTGATACGATGCTGCCGACCGACGAAACAAAAGCCGTAGCCGAGTTCGAGAAGGAAGGCTTGCAGGCGAGAGATGAGCCGATCTTCGAGTTCCCGTTCCTTCACGGCCTTACCCAGGCCGAGGAAGTCTAGGCTGTAGGAACTCTTGAGCATTTCATCAGCCTGCTCCGCGAAATGCTCCGGCAGGGCGAGATCGAAGTTGTGGGTCTTTTTGTCCGTGACGGCACGCTCATAGGCTCCTGCCTTGATCTGATTGAGCAACACGTTGCGCGACCAACCAAAGCGGGCGGTGGCGCGGAGATACCACAGCCGGGCAGTGGGATCGGTGAGCTTGTTGAGGATCAGCAGGTTTTGGCCCCATGGGATTTCTGCGACAAGCTGTCGCAGAAATTCAATCGCGGATTCTGCGGTCAATTTGGCTGCAGGTTGCAGCCAAATTTCAGTGGTTCCCGCTTGCTTTGCCAATTTGGCTACAGGCTGTAGCCAAATTGCCGGATCGCTGTAGCTGAGATACAACTGCCTGGCGCTGCGAAGATTGCGGGGAGAATAGCCTGTCGTTCCCGGAAACGCATTAAGCAGATCAATCGAGACTTGGTCGATGACCGATTCGCCCCATGCATGCAGCTTCTGTTTCTCCACGATGCCCCGTCCGATGTCCCAGTAGAGCAGGATCGCTTCATGAGTGATGGCCCGGGCGGCAGTGACACGGGCGGAAACCACCCGCGCCTTCAATTCCTCAATGAATTGCAGGTAATCGGGGCTGATGATGAGGGTGGCATCCCGGAGTTTTTTCATGGCCTTGGCTTTGGGAGTGAAGCTAGCAGTTTCCCGGCATCGGGGAAGCGGTCTTTTGGATTTCTAACGAGAGCCTTGTCGATGACGGCGGCGATGTCTTTTGTTAGCCCCGGCATGCGGTCGCGGATAGGGACGGGGTTTTCGTTGAGGATGATGTCGATGGGATCGCGCTTTGGGTCGAAGCGGTAGGGGAATTTGCCGGTGAGGAGTTGATAGAGGGAGGCGGCGAAGCTCCAGACGTCGGAGACGGGTTTGACGTATTTGAAGTTGGTGATTTGCTCGGGCGGCATGAAGACGGGCGTGCCAGCGTAGTTGCCGGTCATGCTCATGCCACTGAGACCGGCTTTCTGGAAATTCTTGGCGAGGCCGAAGTCGGAGATTTTGGCGCGATTCCGGTGGAGCAGGATATTTTGAGGTTTGATGTCGCGGTGGACGAAGCCTTCTTTGTGGGCGGCGGCGAGGCCATCGAGTGCCAGAAGCGCCCACGGCATCAGCACATCGGGTGGGATGGTGCCGCCGCAGGCCTTGGCGACATCGGCCAGCGAGCCGCCATCGCAGTATTCCATAACAAAGAAGAAAGTGCCTTGATCCGATCCGCTGTCGAGGAAGCGGACGATGTTAGGATGCTTGAGGCCAGCAATGACCTGCATTTCGCGCTTGAAGTGGTCGATGGCGCGGGCGTCGGCCTGGGCACGGGAGAGCATGAGTTTCACAGCCACGGGGTTGCCCCCTGCTTTCGGATTGGCGAGATAGACGGCTCCGCAGCCTCCGCGTCCGATTTCGCGCTGGATGGCGTAATCGGCGAGGGTGAAGACCGCTTTATCGGGAGTGCCAAAGATGAGTTGTCGCATGGCCTCGGGCGAAAGGCCGGACAGGTCGCCTTGCTGGAGGGCGGCGGGCACCGCTGCAGCGTCGGGGGTGGATTCAATCCGCACTTCGATGGTCGATTTCCCGACCGTGATGCGGTCGCCGTGTTTCAGATCGATGCCCGGGTATTGGCGGAGAGCCCCTTGCTCCGGGTTTCGTCTTTTTCGCGACCGCCACATTTCTTGCCATTCACATGGGTGCCATTGAGGCTGCCCAGATCGCGCAGGGATGCCAGCGGTGGGCAGGCTTCTAGCAGGAAGTGGTGGCGGGAGACCTGGGGATCGCCGGGCACACAGAGGTGGCAATCCTTCATCCGACCTAACAGGAAAGTATCGTGCTCGGTGAGGCTAAATGTCTGCGAGGTGCCATCGACGCTGCAAACTTGGAGATGGACGGCGGACATAGGGCGTTCTGTTGAGGGATTACGGTTGAGCGGAAAGATCGTCAATCTGGCGCGGTGGGGAGGCGGCGGGCAGGAGTCTCGAGGCACTTTTCGATTTAAGGAGCCCGAGGGTGTCGATGCCCTGAAAACCCATGGCTTCAAGGCGTTCCCGAAGCGATGTGATGGCCGCACCGGCGAGCTTGTGAGCGGCTTGTTTGGAAATCCCCATGGTGGCGCCGATTTCACTGAAGCTCTTGCCGTCGCGGATGCCTTCGACGATGACCCGGAGCCGTGTCGGCAAGGTGCTCATGGCTTGCGAGAGGCGTTCCCCGGATTCAAGAGCGGCGGCCTCGTGATCGGCTAGGGGCAGGTTTCTAGCAGGAACCTGCTGGATACGGGCTTCCGGGGAAGTGGCGGAAAGTGTGGCGGGCAGATCAAGGTCGTAAACATGGTGCCGGTGATGACGCATTTGGCGGTCGTAGAGGTCGCGCAGGGTATTGCGCATGGCCCGGGCGGCGTAGGCCGTGAAGTCGCCTTTGGCAGGATCAAAGAGCCGGGCCGCATGGGCCAGGGCCTCCTGGGCTGCCAACTCAATCTCGGCATGTGGCAAGCCCGGGATGTTGTTGAACTCGCGGGCGATCTTGGCCGCGAGGGGAAGGAGTTGTTTCACCCGTTCTTCTTCCATGACGGCAAGAACCTAGCAGTCTGCCAGATAGCAAGGCAAGCGCGGGAATGTGCGGGAATGCTGAAAATGGTGGGCGGTGGGCGAGACGCCCCACGCTCCTTGATGGACGGGACTGGTCTAACGGGACTTCTGCGGATTGCGGTCGCGGATGGGTGCCGGGATTTTCGTTGAGGAGGAACATGCGGTGAAAACTGAAATGCTGAACGCGGAACCGATGTCCCAGTAGAGCAGAATCACCTCATGGGTGATGGCCCGGGCGGCCGTGATGCGGGCGGAAATCACCCGCACCTTCAACTCCTCAATGAATTGCAGGTAGTCGGGGCTGCTGATGAGGGTGGCATCCCGGAGTTTTTTCATGTTCTTGGCTTTGGGAGTGAGGCTAGCAGTTTTCCCGCATCGGGGAAGCGGTCTTTAGGGTTTCTAACGAGTGCCTTGTCGATCACGGCGGCGAGCTCTTTTGTTAGGGGAAGGAGTTGTTTCACCCGTTCTTCTTCCATATGACACAATCGGCCGGACCGTTCGGTTCCGAAAACCCGGGCATGGATGCCGCGTCGCGACGAGGGTGGCCGTTTGTTTTCCTTGTAAAATCGTGGGTTTTCGTCGAGTGAAAGGTCGCTTATGCCTGCATTGATTGACCGTCGTCGTTTTCTCTGGGCCACGGGGGCTGCCGGTCTCGGCCTCGCCACCGGCGTCCGCTCGCAGACCCGCGCCCCCGCAGTGGCCGCCAATTCCAAACTTCGCGTGCTTTCCATCGGGGTGGTCGGCACCATTGGCGGCACGGATCGCACCCAGGTGGCCGCGCATCCGGCTGTAGAGATCGCCGGCTTGTGCGATGTCGATTCCACCGCCCTGAGCGAAGCCGGTCGTGAGCATCCTGCCGCGTTCACCTGTCGCGATTACCGCGAGGCCTTTGCCCGACACGGGGACCAGTTTGACGCGGTCATCGTGTCGACACCGGATCACAGTCACGCACCGATCCTGCTCACCGCGCTGGCCAACCACAAACATGTCTATGGTCAGAAGCCGTTAGTGCATCAGTTAGAAGAACTGGTGATGCTGGAAAAAGCCATGGCCGCGCGGCCCGCGCTTGTCACTCAAGTCGGCAATCAGCGCATGGCAAGCGCCGGCCGTCGCGCCGCCGTGCAAATCCTCCGCAACGGCAGCCTCGGCAAGGCCATCGAAGCGCATGCCTGGGTCAGCTCACCGAACGAGCGCGACTATTTCAATGTGGACCGCGTCATGGGCGAGCCGGTCACGCCGCCGCCGCATCTCGACTGGAACCTTTGGCTTTGTGCGTGCGCGGAAACTCCGTATCGGCAGGGAATCGCCCCGGTCGTTTGGCGCTCGTGGTGGGATTACGGGAGCAATGGTCTCGGCGATTGGGGCTGCCATGTGTTAGATGTGTTGTTTCACGCGTATGATGAATTGCAATCGCCCATCGCGGTGCAGACCCACTGTGTTGCCTCGCCGAATCCGCAGTTTCACAGCCACCCGTGCCATTCGACCCTCACGTATGCGGTGGATTCCGCGAAGTTCTCGCGCAAACAATTCGCAATCCACTACAGCGATTCGGCCCAGGCCGCCTCGCGTGCATCGCTCGGTTTGCCGCCGGGAAAATTTCCGGACTCTAACATGACGGTGGTGGTTTGTGAGGGAGGCGTCCTTTGTCTCACGGCCGACGGGCGGCTTGAAATTTGGCGGGACGGCGCGATGACGGCCGGTCTCAAGATGCCGGGCTTGTCTGAGTTTCCGCGGCTCAACCATTGGCATGCCTGGGTGGACAATTGTCTTGGCAAGAAAACCGAATTGTCGAGTCCCTTCAAGGACGGGATCCGCATGACCGAGGCCACGCAGCTCGCCGTCAAAGCCACGCGCTTCTCGGGTGAAGAACTGCGCTGGGACAAAGCCACACTTTCATTCACCAACCACGACGAGGCGACCCGCACGCTGGTGCGCCGCACGTATCGCGACGGCTTCGCGCCACCGCCGGTGACTTGACCCTCTCTTCACACATCCTTTGGCATGAAAAAATATCTTTTGGCACTGGTGTTCGTTGGGCTAGTCGTGTGCATCGGTGGCTGGCTCTGGGGAAATTTGCGTCGGGCGGATCCACCATTGACGCTTTACGGGAATGTGGACATCCGGGGTGTGGATCTGGGATTTCGCGTGGCGGGCCGCTTGCTGGAGGTCTTGAAGGACGAAGGGGACTCAGTGAAAACGGGCGAGTTGTTAGCACGCATCGATGGCCAGCCGTATGCACATGATTTGGCGCGGGCCGAAGCCGAGTTGGCGGCCGCCAAAGCCGACCAGCAATTGAAACATTCCGGATACCGCCGCGAAGAAATCGACCAGGCCCGCGCGGCCGTGGAAGAAAGTCGCGCGGGTGCGGTCGAAGCGACGCGATCCTACCAGCGCCAGCGTGGATTGGTCGGCGGTGGTGCCACTTCCACACAAAATTTGGAGGGCGCGGAAACCGCTCTCGAGCAGGCCAAGCAACGAGTGATCCTCAACTCAGCCAAACTCAAATTGTTAGAATCAGGGTTTCGGGCTGAAGAAATTGCGGCGGCCGACGCAAAGGTCGCCCAAGCAAGCGCCGTGCGGGCCGCTGCCGCCCTGAAAATGGAGGACACACAACTCAAGGCGCCGGCCGACGGGATTGTGCTCACGCGGGCACTCGAACCAGGTGCGATCGTTCAAGCCGGGGCCACGGCGCTCTCGTTGTCACTGGAGCGGCCGGTGTGGGTGCGCGCTTATGTGCATGAGCGCGAACTGGGCATGGTGCCGCCTGGCACGAAAGTTTGGCTTGCCACCGATGGCAGTCCGGGCCGCCGGTTTCATGGCAAGGTTGGTTTTGTTTCCCCGCGTGCCGAGTTCACTCCGAAGTCGGTGGAAACTCCCGAGCTGAGGACCTCGCTCGTCTATCGGCTGAGAGTGGTGGTCGATGATTCGGACGGCTCGTTGCGGCAGGGCATGCCGGTCACCGTTTCGTTAGACCCAACCCCGCAATGATGTGTCGGATGTCGTCGTTCGTTTCAGTGAGCTCCGCAAATCCTTTCCAGGATGCGTTTCTCCGGCGCTGGATGCGGTGACCGGTGAGATCCTCGCCGGCCACATCACCGGATTGGTCGGCCCGGACGGCGCGGGAAAAACCACCCTGTTGCGCCTCATCGCCGGCTTGCTCGTTCCCGATTCCGGATCCCTCACGACTCTCGGCAAAGACCCCGCCCACGAGGCCGACGCGATCCACCGCGAGATCGGCTACATGCCGCAGAAGTTTGGCTTGTATGAAGACTTGTCCGTACTGGAAAACCTCACCTTACACGCCGACCTGCGCGATGTCACCGGCGCGGAGCGCGACGCCACTTTCACACGGCTGTTAGCCTTCACCGATTTGCAGCGATTCTCAGGCCGTCTTGCGGGCAAACTTTCCGGAGGCATGAAGCAAAAACTTGGGTTGGCGTGTGCCTTGTTAGGCACGCCGCGCTTGTTGTTGCTCGACGAACCAGGGGTGGGAGTGGATCCGATTTCCAGGCGGGAACTCCGCGTCATGGTGGACCGCCTGGTGGACGACGGCATGGCAGTGGTCTGGAGCACGGCTTATTTGGACGAGGCGGAGTTGTGTGCGACCACGCTGGTGCTCAACGAGGGGCGGATGATTTTTTCCGGCCCACCGGCGGTGATGACCGCGCCACTCGCAGAAAGATGTTGGCACTTGAAAAACCCGGAGGGCGACAAGCGGCGTTTGCTCGCCAAAGCCTTGTCGCACCCGTCTATCAGCGACGGCACGATCCAAGGCCACCACTTGCGCCTCACCTTCCGCGCCGACGCGCCCGTCATGCCGCCCACCTTTCCTCCCGAGGCACTCGACGCCCCGCCCACCACCGCATGGGCTCCCGTGACACCGCGCTTCGAAGACGCCTTCATCGAGCGCATGGGCGGCGGACCCGACGGAACCTCGGTGCTCGCCCGCCATATCCGCACCATTCCCAGCAACAGCGAAGTCGTCATCGAGGCCACCCAACTCACCAAAAAATTTGGCGACTTCACCGCCACCGACGCGATTTCCTTCCAAGTCAAACGCGGTGAAATCTACGGGTTGTTAGGGCCAAACGGTGCCGGGAAATCCACGACTTTCAAGATGATGTGCGGACTGCTCAAACCCACATCCGGACGGGCGGCCGTGGTCGGCCTCGATCTGCGCCGAAGCGCGGGACGCGCGCGCCAAAAACTCGGCTACATGGCCCAAAAATTCTCACTCTATCAAAATCTATCAGTCCGTGAAAACCTGGAGTTTTTTTCCGGCATCTACGGTCTAACAGGCCACGAGCGCCGGCAAAAAACCACCACCATGGCGGAAATTTTTCATCTCGGGCCGTTTCTCGGCGTCAAGACCGAGGCACTTTCGTTAGGTTTCAAGCAACGTCTCGCGCTGGCCTGCGCGGTGATGCACGAGCCTGACCTGTTATTTCTCGACGAGCCGACGTCTGGAGTGGACCCGGTGACGCGGCGCGAATTTTGGACGCACATCAACGGCTTGGTGGGGCGGGGAGTGACCGTGATGGTGACGACCCATTTCATGGATGAGGCGGAATACTGCGACCGCATCGGGCTCGTGTTTCGCGGGCAACTCATTGCCGACGGCACCCCCGATGCCCTCAAGGCGCTCACCGCCGATGCCGCCCATCCGGACCCCAGCATGGAAGACGCGTTCATTGCCTTGATTCAAGGAAAGGGGGAAGCATGAACTGGATTTCAGGGCGGCCGAGCGCGTGCAGTCAGCCCTTCCTTTTGGAATTTGAAAATGGTGACATTTTAAATGGCGCATTTCTCTAAATCATGCCATAAATGAGAAATAGAGCCGCTTATTGCCTCAAATCGCGCCACATCACTCCCCTGAATCATGCCACTTCAAATTACAGAAAACGCCTTGCAAGCGATCCTTCGGCGGGTGGCGGCGGCGGTTTCAGGCAGCTCGGTGGGCGAGTTGATGGCGGAGGATCGGCTCAAGATCAAACGCCGCACCCTGCAGCGACGGCTCGATTTCCTCTGCAGTCAGGGTCGACTCGTCGCTCAAGGCGAGGGGCGCGGTCGCCGTTATCTCGCGCCGGCAGGGCTCTCTGAATGCGCGAAGGATCCGCACCAGTCGGCAACGGAGTGGGATGGGCTCAGCGCGGAGGCCCGCGAGATCCGTTCCCTGATCACGCGCCCCTTGAGCCAACGCCGCCCGGTCGGTTACGATGCTTCCTTCCTCGGTTCCTATCAACCCAATACCAGCTATTACCTGCCGGCAGAAACGCGCCGAAGGCTTGCCGCACTCGGGCAGCTTGGCATCACGGATTTGCCAGCAGGCACCTACCTCCGGCAGATTCTGGACCGACTGCTCATTGACCTAGCCTGGAACTCCAGCCGTCTCGAAGGCAATACTTACTCATTGTTAGAAACCCGGCGCTTACTCGAACTGGGCGAGACGGCCGATGGCAAGGGCGCGCAAGAAGCGCTCATGATCCTCAATCATAAGGCCGCCATCGAAATGCTCGCGGAGCAAGCAGAGGAAATCGGATTCAATCGCTACACCCTCTGCAATCTCCATGCCTTTCTCTCCGACAATCTGCTCAGCGATCCGGCCGCCTGCGGACGCTTGCGTGACCGAGCGGTCGGCATTTCCGGCACC
>CAIYYV010000147.1 GCA_903930425.1 Akkermansiaceae bacterium
CCAACGAAACCGATAAGGAAACCGGCAAGAAAGGCATGGTGGTCACCGAGCACAAGGAAGACCTCCACCCGCAGGTCGTCATCATCGATGAAAAGACCAAGGAAGTGAAAGCCAGCTATTCGATCCCGGTCGGCGCCCACCTTTCCGTCAAGGAAGGCCAAATCGTCACCGGCGGCACGCAGCTCGCCAAAACCCCGCGCAAAGTCGCCCGCACCAAGGACATCACCGGCGGCCTGCCCCGCGTCGCCGAGCTCTTCGAAGCCCGCAAACCGAAGGACGCCTGCGTCATCACCAAAATCGAAGGCGAAATCTCGTTCGGCACCAACGTGCGCGGCAAAAAACGCGTCGTCGTCACTCACGCCGAAACCGGCGAACAAGTCGACCACTTGGTTCCGTTAGGAAAGCACATCATCGTCACCGACGGCGACAAGGTGAAACGCGGCGACCAAATCACCGAAGGCCCGGTTTCTCCGGAAGATTTGTTAGAAGCCTGCGGCGCTCAGGAACTCCAGGAACACCTCGTCAACGAGGTCCAATCGGTCTATCGCGTCCAAGGCGTGGAAATCAACGACAAGCACATCGAGGTGATCATCCGCCAGATGCTGCGCAAGGTCAAAATCACCGACCCCGGCGACGCCGACCAATACCTCTGGGGCGATCAGGTCGACCGCACGAACTTCAAGCGCGTCAACGCCGCCATCGTTGCCAACGGCGGCAAACCCGCCGAAGGCGAGGCTGTCCTGTTAGGCATCACTAAGGCCTCGCTCGAAACCGAGTCGTTCATCTCCGCAGCGTCCTTCCAGGACACCACCCGTGTGCTGACCGAAGCGGCCACGCTCGGCAAGGTCGACTACCTCACCGGCTTCAAGGAGAATGTCATCATGGGCCACCTCATCCCGGCCGGCACCGGTTTCCCGTGCCACCGCGAGTCGGAGTTCGAGTTCACCGTCGAGGAACCCGAACCCATCGTCCAAGTCCGCGAAGTGGTCGAAGACGAGGACGAGTCCGCCACCGCCTGACCCTCCCAAGGAGCGCGGGCTTCAGCCCGCTTCTTCAATACGGAACCCAAGGAGCGCGGGCTTCAGCCCGCTTCTTCCACATCTTCGTATACTTCCCTCTCCCCGCCACGTGCCCCGTGCCATCACAGGCACGTCTCACTTTTTGCGAATGCGCCAGATTTCAATCAACGGGCTGCGATTGGTAAAACGGCTGCTAAAACGATCGGCTTGTCCGAGATGAACGGCCTGAACGAGCTGCCCGGGACGCTTGATCGAATGATATAACTCGGCCACAGCGGTCGCCCGCTCTGCAGAGACCTGTTGATTCTTTTCCGCGTCGCCGGTTTCTGACGCGTATCCAACCACCAATAACAGATCGCCATCCGGAATGTCTCGGACGAGATAACGAATCGCGTCCTCGTCGGCCGATGTCAAACCAGCGGCCCCGGACGCAAACGAAAACGTCTGAAGCAGTGTGGCTCCAAGCTTCACCCCCATGCTGCCGTAAGCATCGGCAATCTCCGCTTCCGGACGACTCTCCAGCGCACGCAAACCGCGAAATAATTCAACACCCGCCGGCAATAACTCACCTTCCGCACGCGCAAATAACTGAAACTTCGAAACGTTTCCCTCTAACTCCTTTGCCTTCGCCTCAAAGAATTCCTTCGCGCGCAGAGTCTCGTCAAAACGCCGCTTGAGATCTAACAGATCATCCGGAACCCCCGCCGCCTGCTTGCTTGCAAGCTCTTTGCGCAACTCCGCTAACTCGCCGGCCAGTGCGTCACGCTGGGTCTTCATGGCGGCGAGATCCCGGCGAAGCCGGTCGCCCTCTGCCCCATTCACCGCGGCTTGCTGAAGCTCCCCCTGAAGCCGCGCGCTTTCCGCCGCAAATCCCTGACGACTTTGCGCGGACCGTAACAACTCCGCTCCCATGGCCGAAATTTTGAGGTCTTTTTCTTCAAGCATCGCTTCCAAACTTCCGGCCAAAGTCACCAGCGTGTCCGTGTCCTTTTTCAATCGCACCGCGATCTCCCGTATCGGCTCAGACCCATCATCAAGCGGCCGCAGCCCCAATTCGATGCGCTCGCGGTTCAATTGACCGCGCAATGCATTGGCCTCGGCCTGAAGCTCCGCAAGATCGGCAGAGTCTGCGGCGGACCCGGATGTGACTCCCCGACGGCTCATCAGAACGAGCAACACTAACAACACAATCGCTAGACACGCGAGAAGCCCCACCGGCGTCATCACGAACTTGCGCGCGGTCAACACCGGGCCTGGAACAAACGACTCGGCTACCGGCGAATCCTCAATGGGTGATTTTTCTTCCGACATGCGCAGAGGGTGCCCCCCCATGCCCGCAATTGTCAATCCGCCCGAAAAAAAAGAAGCGCGCAATCCTCAAATCAAACCAAGGGCAAATTCGGATGAATGTCGTCATCCAATGAGGATTCCCCTCCCGCCAAATGACGAAGCAAGGCCGCAAAACCAATCATCGCCGCGTTGTCCGTGCAAAAATCCGACACCGCCGTGACGAGGTCATAACCCGCCTTCGCGCACGCTTCCCGCAATGCCTCGCGTAAAGCCCGGTTCATGCTGACACCACCCGATAAGCCCACAAGACTCCGACCCGTTAGCCGCGCCGCCCGCAAGGTCTTGCCCACCAAAATATCAATCACCGCCTGCTGGAATGAGGCCGCGAGATCATGGATGTCACCTAGCCCACCCTCCCGCTGAAGCGTGTATAATACCGCCGTCTTCAATCCCGAAAATGAAAAATCCAAATGCGCGTCGTGCAGCATCGATCGGGGGAATGGATATGCCTCGGGATTTCCCGTGCGAGCGGCCATCTCAATCTCCGGCCCGCCCGGATATGCCAAACCTAACATTTTCCCCACCTTGTCAAAGGCCTCCCCCGCGGCATCATCCCGCGTCCCTCCTAACCTGCGATAACAACCCTGCCCCTCAACATCCAATAACAACGTGTGTCCACCCGAAACAATCAATGCCACATGCGCAGGCACCGAGGTCCGATCCAGAAATGGAGAAAGTAAATGCCCCTCTAAATGATTGATCCCCAAAAAAGGCCGCCCAGTGGCACACGCCATCGCCTTCGCCGCTGTGCTCCCAATCAATAACGACGAAGCCAACCCGGGCCCCGTCGTCGCCGCAAACGCATCAATCTCTCCGATCTCCACCCCCGCGTCATTGAGCGCTTTTTCCACCAAGCCCCGTAAACGCAATGAATGATTGCGCGACGCCAACTCGGGAACCACCCCGCCATGCTCACGGTGCAACTCGATCTGCGAAAAAACCTCCGATGCTAACACCTCTGCCGGCCGACCCACCGAACCGCGCACAATCGCCACCGCCGTCTCATCACACGAGGATTCTATCGCCAATAGCACCGCCACACCCGCTTCTTATCCACCACTCACCCGAAATCCGATTAAAAAATTCCCCGCCTGCTTAGCTTTCTTCCTCCATCGTCTCACGAACCACCTGCTCCGCGTCAATGTCCGTGCGCTCATACGACGAAATCGCTGCCCGAACCATCGCCACCGCGCTCTCTCTCTCATCGTGAATCACCTGCACGTCAAGCCCGCGCAAGCGCCTGACCTCTCCCGGATACTTCGCCCGCCCAAAAATAAATATGCCCGGGTTGCGCTCGCGCACCAAGGGCACCGCCGCACAGGTCTCGCTGACCGCTGGAAAGGTGAATGCCACCAATCGTGCCCGCACAATGCCCGCCAAATCCAGCGCCTCCGGATGCGTCGCGTCCGCAAATAATACCGGCTGACCCGCGTTCTTTAAGATTCTAACAGTATCCGAGTTCAGCTCTAACACAAGCGTGGCCACCCCGCAGCGCTTCAGCGCCTCATTCAGCGCGCGCCCCACCGGCCCGTATCCACAAATGATCGCGTGATCGCGGATCTCCTTGATCACCCGGGTCGCCGTAATCATCCCCGGCGCAGCTTTGTGCGATGCCAGAATTCCCTTTCCTTCCAACCACTTGGCAAACGGCACGGCTCCTCGTATCAACGACGGAACCACCGCCATCGTCAGCGCCGTGCACACCAACAACATCTGCTCCGTGCCCGGATCAAACGGACGGTATCCCCCAGCCTTGCCAATCAGCACTAACGAAAATTCACCAGTGCTCGCAAGACTCCCGGCCGCAAGCATCGCCGCACGCCCAGGAAGTTTGAACCCTTTCAATACCCCAAACACAATGACGCCCTTCAATATGAGAATTACCAAACTCCCTAACAAAACTCGCGGCCATTCCGCCGCAACCACCGACAAATCGATCAATAAACCCACCGAAACAAAGAAAATCGCCAGAAACAAATCCTTGAATGGCAAAATATCTGATAGAATCCGGTGACTGTAAATCGACTCGCTCACCACCAAGCCCGCTGCAAATGCCCCTAGTGCCAAGGATAAATCCAGAGCGCCTCCCGCGAATGCAACTCCCACACACAGGCCGACGACGGTCAATGTGAACAACTCGCTGCTCCGCGTCCGCGCCACCGCATGCAGCAGGGGCGTGAGACCATAACGACCGAGCAGCCCTGCCCCGACCAGGAAGGCGACACCTTTCAGCATCGAGGTCCCAATCCGCCATCCCAGCGCGCCTTCTCCTTCATGATAAATTTCCGGCAGCACGATGAATACCAGAATCACCAGAATGTCTTGAAACAATGCAATCCCCAAGCTCGCGCGTGCCCCGGGATTGTTTTGTTGTCCAAGATCCTGAAATGACTTCATTGCCACCGCCGTCGAACTGAGGGCCACCGCGATCCCAAGCACTAGGCTATCGGCAACAGGAAAGCCGAATGCCGAGGCAGTGCACCCAATGATCAGCGAGGTCATCGCCACTTGGATGCCGCCGCCGATCACTGCCGTGCGCCACAGATGTCTCAGTTCTGC
>CAIYYV010000148.1 GCA_903930425.1 Akkermansiaceae bacterium
GATGATCGAATGGCGTGAAGCCGCACAGCATCTCAATGGCAGCGCCGAACACCTGATCTCCACCATCGAGCAGTCGTTCCCGCCCGCCGGGGACATCGCCAAACGCTTCGCCTTCGAGACCCGCTTGTTCCAAATCGCTGCCCCCGACAGCATCCGGCTTGAAGTCGCGGAAGGTCTGGCCGAAATCGAAGTGGCAGACGACCGCCGCCGCATCGCCGAGGACGCGTCACGCCGCCTGCAAGCTGACCTCGATGGATTCATCCGGGAAAGCGTTGCCTCCATGCGCGAGGAAACCGCCCGCCTTGCCAGCGAGGTGCTCGCCACCATCGACGGCAGCGAGAACGGAGTTCACCAGCGGACATTGAATCGTCTAACGACATTCATCGACAGCTTCCGTTCATTGAACTTCGCCGGTGATCAACAACTGGAAGCAACATTGGAGCGCTTCCGCCGTGACCTGCTCACGCGCAGTGCCGAGGACTACCGCCATGACAGCGGTGCCATGGCCAACCTCACCGACGGCCTGACCCGTCTCCGCGAAAACGCCGTGCAGCTTGCCCGCAGTGATGCGCGTGAGGTGCTCAGCCGCTTCGGCCAGATGGGCACTCGACGGTTGGCGGCGGTCAGCTGATCTGAATCCAACAACAACAAAAATTCCCGCTGGCGGCTTGTCTTCCGGCGGGAGTTCGCCAACCCTTGCACCATGCCACATTTACAGTATGCAGCGCGCAAACTCCGCCGGCACGTCATCACCTTGGGGGATGTTTGCCGCGCCAACAACCAGGTCACCGATGAGATGGACAACCTCGGGCTATGGAGTGACCGGCTCGAAAAGATCGAAGTCTATTGGGTGCCCGTGTCATGGGACCATTACGGTTGGTACCATCGCCACATCTATATCCCGGCAATCACCGGGGCGCAGTTGTCAGATTTCTTCCAGGGCAAATACACGCGGCTGACCGACGTGCTGCGTCACGAATGGGCGCACGCCGTGGCCGACCGCCACCAGCAGCTGATCGACACCAGTCGCTTTGAGCGCGTGTTCGGTGGCCCGTATGAATCCGATGATGCGGTGCGCGAGTACGACGCTGACCACCACCTGACACACTACGCCGCCGTCAACCCTTGCGAGGATTTCGCAGAGGTGCTCCATTACTACCTGCGCCACAAGGGCCGCCTGCCAGTCAGGTTGACCGACAAGCCGCGCATCGTCCGCAAGTGGCAGTTTGTGAAGTGGCTGGCCAAGAGTATATCAGCCGAGGCGTGAGAGTCGTCGTCGGCGCGAAAGGCTCAACCGAGAGCACTCTCGCTGTATGAATCACCCAATTTCCGCGAGTCCATGCAGGATGCCCGGTTGGCATTCCCATTCCCGAATCTTTGGCCTTGGAGCTCACTGTCAGACAGGTTGTAATTCGGCTGAGTTCGGAGTTTCTCCGCACCTTCCGAAAAGCATGAAATCATTTCAGCGCGGGCCTACCCGCCGTCACCTTGTAATAAGAATACCATGAAAATCATTTGGAGAATCGTTGGCATCATCACGATTGTTATCGCCGTGCTTTTTGTCTTTTTCAACAAGTCGCCGTTTCCTCCAAACATCGCGGTCAATTATCGGCCATCCCTTGTCGGAGCGGGCATGGTGCTCGTCATGCAAAACAAATCGCGAGACCATTACTACAAACTCCGGGTCAGAGTGAATAGCAACAAGCACCCCACCACGAGTCTCGTGGTTACCGACGACTTCCGCCCGGGCGAAGTCACAGAGCTTGGGTGGCTTGAGCTCGGCAATCAGGATTTGGAGACAGGTGACACGGTGTATATTTCCACTGAATCCAATCCCATTCCCCGCGTCTCAACCGTGCCGCGATGAAGCGGCGACGTAATGAGGATGTCTACGTCATGTCGTAGGACACGTCCGATGTATTACTGAATTCCAACGACACCACCCGATTTCCCAGCCCGCCCGGCATCCAACCCGGCGGGCTTTTTCGTGCCCAGATCACGGCACCCACTGCTTCCACTCAACCACGTCATACCATCACCCGACACGCCGACCTCGTCCCCTCACGCTGATTTTTCACCCCCACTCCCACTCCTGCTCCTTTCACTACTTCTCATCACTCAACTCCCACTACTCCCCCCAATCCCCAATCCTCAATCCTCAATCTCCACCATGTCACACTTCACCTCTATCAAAACTCAGATCCGGGATATTGCCGCCCTCGTTGACGCTTGCGTCGAACTGGGCGTCAAGCTCGTCGTCAACACCACCTGCCGGGGCTACGCGGGCGTCACCCGTCAGGCCCCTCACGTCATTCAACTGAAAGGCCCGTATGATATTGCTGTCGATCCCTCACCGGAAAATGACGGCAGTTATGGACTGACCACCGACTGGTGGGACGGTCACGTTGCCAAGGAAGTCGGCGTCGGTTACGGTCGTCTGCTCCAATCCTACGGCGTTCACAAAACGATGCGCGAGGCCCGCAGCCGCGGACTGCGCGCCACCCGCCGACAGGATGCCGATGGCTCGATCCTGCTAACATTGGAAGGAGGTTCATTATGAGCCGCCGCATCCTCGTCCGCATCTCGACCACCGGTGACATCATCGTTGAGGCCGAAGGTTTCCAAGGCAAAGGCTGCGAAGCCGCAACCAAGGCCATCGAAGAGGCACTCGGCAAAGCCCTGGAGCGCACTCGCAAGCCTGATTTTTGGCGGCAAGTTCAAGGCCATCAGAACCACCAACAACTCGGTGGCGAATCATGAAAAGCATCCTGCGCTTCCAACCGGACGGTCATATCGACTGCCTCTACACCGAAGCGATTGATCTCCGTGCGCTCGGGCGACTCTGCGTCGTCCGGGCCACGGACATCCGCTTCAACGACAGCACCCAGCAGTGGGACGTGCGCCATGCCGATACCGGCGCAGTGCTCTTCTCACACGCATCGCGCGCCGCCTGCCTCGTATGGGAACACACCCACCTTCAGCCGGGAGCCGGAGAGTGATGGTGATCAGTTAAAGGTTATTAGGAAAACACATTCCTATAACTTCCATGATTCCCATCACTCCCATGCTCTCATCCAACAACCCGGGTTCTTCACCCATAACCTATAACAAATAACTTCTAACCACATTTCATCATCATGCAAAACCAACTCACCACCTATCTGCGCGCCGGTTATCCCGGTCTCGCAGTCATCAGTTCCGAGGAAGCGCGGGCCGAAGCCGAAATCGCTGCCGCCTGCACCTCACTCAAACGCCGCCTCCACGCCTGGTCCTCCACCGAAGGCCTGATTGATACCAATGAAGGCCGCATTACCCCCTGCCCGGATCCGCTCGAAGCATTCCAACTTCTTGACCGGCTCTTCGCCACGGACTCCCCGCGTCACGTCGTGTTGATGCGCGACTTGCAACTCCACTTGGATCAAACCGATCCGATGTTGGTGCGTCGTATCAAGGACATCCTTCGCGTAGCCAAATCCAACGGGCATTCGCTCATCCTGCTAGGCTGCCGGCTCAAGCTGCCAGCCGAACTCGAACACGAAATCACGCACGTCGACTTCAGCCTGCCCGGCCCCGACAAACTCGGTGTGGTTTTGGACGGCATCATCAAATCCGCCAAACTCAAAACGCTGCGGGATGAGATCCGCGAATCCGCGTTGCAAAGTGCCTTGGGTCTCACCACCACCGAGGCCGAGAATGCGTTCGCCCTATCGGTTGTTGAAACCAATGGCATCGACCCCCGGATTGTCGCCCGCGAAAAAGCGCGGACGCTCAAGCGCAACGGGTTGGTAGAAGTTGTATCGGCAACCACTGGCCTCGACGACATCGGTGGGCTCGGGCTGTTGAAAGATTGGCTGCAAGGTCGAGGCGGTGCCTTCAGTGCTTCCGCCAAAGCCTACGGCCTACCCGCGCCAAAAGGCCTCTTAATCGTCGGCATCCCCGGCACCGGAAAATCCCTAACGGCCAAAGCCACGGCCGGGGCATTCGGTTTGCCATTGCTCAGGTTAGATATGGGATGCGTGTTTGGCGGCATCGTCGGGCAGTTGGAAGCCAACCTGCGATCCGTCATCCAAACCGCCGAGGCCATCGCGCCTTGTGTGTTGTGGATCGACGAAATCGAAAAGGGGTTTTCAGGCAGCAAGTCGAGCGGCAACACCGATGGCGGAACCTCGTCCCGCGTGTTCGGCTCGTTCTTGAGTTGGATGCAGGAAAAGGAAAAACCCGTGTTCGTCGTGGCAACCGCCAATGATGTGTCCAAACTCCCACCCGAGTTTTTGCGCAAAGGTCGATTCGACGAGATGTTCTTTGTCGACCTGCCCGATGCCTTGGAGCGCGCACAAATTTGGGAAATCGTAATCAAGCGTCACGGTCGAAAGCCCGCGGATTTTGATACCGTGGTGCTGTCCCGCGCCTGTGAGCAATTCACCGGTGCCGAGATCGAGGCCGTATTCATCGATGCCCTTCACGAGTCGTATGCCGACGGACGCGAACCCAAAGCCAAAGATATATTGGAAGCCATAACCCGCACCGTGCCGTTAGCACAACTCATGGACGGCCAGATCGCAGCATTCCGCCACTGGGCGAAAGGCCGTGCCCGCGAAGCCGCCAGCCATGCGGCATCAACCCCAACCGCACCCCGCAACACCCGGCGCATCAGCAGCCAGGTGAATTAGAGCGGCTGACCAACACAACAGACCGCCATGGAGCATTCCCCAATTGGGCGCTCCATGGCGGCTATGTCATTTCAATCACACACTCCCCACAACAACTTCAACCCCAAACCAAACTAACAACAATACCATGGCTAATTATTACGCAACCGCGCGCAGCAACTACTTTGCTGTGAAAGACGAGCAGGCATTCCGCGACTGGGCGAATGGTCTCAGCCTGATCATTCTGGAGCCCGACCACTCCGACAAGACCGCTGATAGTATACCACGATTCGGGATTACTCCCGGAGACAATGACAGCGGCGGCTGGCCTACCAGTCTATCCGACGAAACAGGAGATTATGAAGACATCGATGTGGCCGATCAATTGACAGCGCATTTGGCAGACGACGAAGTGGCAATCCTAATCGAGGCCGGTAGTGAGAAACTCCGCTACATTGTTGGCTGGGCCGATGCCGTGAACAACAAGGGCGAACATATCATCTTGGCGCTCGAATCCATCTACGAGGCCGCCCGGACGCTGGGCAGCAACATCACCCGCGCCGAATACTGAAGCTGAATCATCCGCAGCAAGCCCAAGCGGATGCCCTGGATGACACTGTACCGCCGTGGAGCATTTTCCCAACAGGAAATCTCCATGGCGGTCAACTCATGGAAGTTGGCTGATATAACGGTTCACCTTTTCGAACTGCGCCTGGATGTCGCCGTCGATTCCGCACTCTGCGGCAAGTTTTTCAAAGACCGGCTTCCAGAAGTCCGGTGGCGGCTCCAACTCCTTCGTCATGGCGTGCGTGTTCCTACGCATGAAGGTGCTGACAAGGTCCTGGCTGAGGCGCTCTTGATCGAGCGTTCCCGAATCAATAAACAACACCAGATCGATCAGGTCCTTCACCCGGGTGTTAGCCCGGTCACCGCGGAAACTCGTGTATGCGTGCACCTTCTGGGCGAAATGTTCTTCGCGGCTGATCGTCGGAAACCGTCCTGCGGCAATCCCGGCGAATTCCAGCCAGTCGCGGGGCTCTATCCACTCGCAGGGTTCCCGCTGCACATCCCCCATCCCCACGTCCAGATGAAACCGGGCGAACAAGCGTCCGTCGAGATTCGCCTCCACCGGGTGCCGGGAACCTCCATAGGGGGCGCCATCAAGACTCATCGTCGGCTCTCCGATGTGATAGATGAAGAAATCACCCGTCTCCCTTGACGCCGCGTCCTGCAGCGCTGCGAGCAAATCACCCGCTGAAAGAGTGAGCGGGGAAAGCCCCAGATCCAGATCACGCGTCGTGCGCGCCACCGCCAGTTTCAATTCGAGTGCGTAGCCGCCCTTCAACCGCCACGGCGGACTCCCCCCGCAAAACAAGCGCACCAGCAAGCGGTCGAACGCCACTTGCCGGCGCATGCGCTGGAGATCGATATTTTCAGCCCTTGATGCCGCAGCTAACCGGTCTTCCAGAGCGCGTCGGAAAGCGAATGCGGTCGTGTAGGATTTCATGGTTCAAAGTTTCTGCAGCATCTTCTTCAGCCAGGGAACCAGATCCTCGCGGGTGTTGGCTTGTTGGATTTCCCGCCGGGTGATGAGGCCCCGTCGCAGGCCTTCTGCTAGCGCCTGGCGCAGCATGTCCGGATCCGCGTCACCCGAAGCCGCCGAGTCGATGATCGCGCGCATCGGCAGGGTGAGCGCAAAGCCATGGTCCCGGGTGATCTCGTGCGGCGCAAGTCGCGTCTTGTGCAGAACGAGCACTGACGGCGTTTGGCTGTTGCGGCGGAATCCCGGCGGCACGGTCATGTGGAGCTTCGAGGGATTGGCGTCCGAAAGATGGCGCAGGGCCAGTGCCGTGGTGTGCGAATACACCCCCTGTGGTTCGCCACGACGATCCCTTGACCACAACGCCCAGGGAACCAGATGAGCTGTTTCCGTGGCTGGAAATTGCCGCAGCCGGTAAATACCCCTGTGTTCCCGGACCCAGTTGCCCGCCTTCACATGGTAGCTGTGCGTGCTGCGTGCGAACCCCGCCTCAAGCGCCTGTGCCATGGTGAAATACCCGTCCTGGCTCTCCGCGATGGCGAAAAGCTGGTTGGAATCAGAATGGGAGCTGGCTGCACACATGTTCAGTATTCCTGAACATACATGCACCACCCCTGCTTGGCAACTCCTATTTCCAACCCGCCAGACTCCCGCAATCCGCTCCTTTCCGAGTGGCGTTCAGCCATCCCGAACCTCCGTGCCATCCCATACCGCCGGCATCAATCGGCAGATTCTTCACTCATGACCCATGAACCCATGACTCGTGACCCTCTCCCCCCAACAACCCACCCAACCCAAAAAAACCAACCCCTAATCACATCATGATCCAAACCATTCCGACCATCCAATCCGCCTCGCTCCATTATCGCGAGGGCTCATCCGACAAAGTCTATCAGGCCGCCATCGAACCCAAAGGCGAAGGCTACATCGTGACCTTCGCCTACGGTCGACGCGGCAGCACACTCAGTACCGGCACCAAGACATCGTATCCGGTCAGTTTGGGCGAGGCCTCCCAGGTCTTTGACAAGCTCATCGCATCGAAGCTCGCCAAGGGCTATCAATACGACTCGGCCTCGGCCGGTGAAACCAAACCCTATCAGAACTATCAGCCGAACCATGAGGTCCCGGCACCGGGCGAAGTATGTGAATGCAAATACCTCTATGCATTTTTGGACAGCGGATCCATTTATCAACCGGTGTATCTCGGCAAGCGCTGCGATATTCCGGCCAATGAATGTACCGTGGACCAACTCAAATACAAGAACGAGGCCCACGAAAAATCCGCCGCCTGATCCAACGCCTCTACGAAAATTCTGGCAAGGACCCACGAGGCATGCCCGGCGCACGACACGCCCTCAGCGCGACCGGAGCAACACCGCCGCCATGAAGGATCTACCACCTTCATGGCGGCAACCGTTTTCATGAATCCGCATCCAGCACTCCAACCAAACACCACAACCCTGCGGTTCCTAACGGGCCGTCATGAAGCATCCGCCATGCTTCGTGGCGGCCTTTCTCATTCCTAACAACCCCAACGACAACAAATCAACCCCATGAAAACCACCATCAAGGACAACGTCCTCCACATCGAAATCCCGCTGCACGCCCCGCGTCCGTCCGCCACCGGCAAGACGCTCACGGTCGCCAACAGCAACGGCAATAAACCCACCGAAGTCCAGATCAACGGCCTGCCCGTCATCATCGGCGTCAATGCGTATATCAAACCGGCCTGATGACGGAGCGTCGCTCCTCACCCGATTCTCCCGTCAGTCCCGTTGTGGATTCGCGGGAGGCTAACGAATGAAAAAATACAGACGGTCTTTTATATCTATCTTCACTCGGTTAAACCGGAAGGCACGAGGTCGCTTCCATCTATCAGAGATGAGATGATGGATGGTTAGGAGCAGTGGCGTTGAAAGTGGTTTCAAGGGTCGTGGCGGCAGCAATGATTTGGGAGAACGTCGGAGTTTCACCGAAGAACATAGGGCCTAGCATCGGAAGAGGATTTTTTCTCCTGCCCAGAATACCCGCATGCCGATCTGAAAGCCGACAATACCTCAGTGAGCTTCTTTTACAGACATGAATTGGGTCAGGAGGAATGCCTGCCTGTAGTTGATGATCGCCAGGGCTTCTTCGTAGGGGAAGATTTTCCAATCCATGACTTCGCCGATGAATTGGGTTTCCTGGGTTTTCGGATTGAAACGTTTCCTGCCGGTGGAACAGACAAACCGGGATTTCGCGGGAGGAAGCCAGCGGAGCGCCCAGGCATGGATGCTCTTGTACTTGTTGTATGGATGCAGGCCGAGATCCTCAAATGGGGAATCCGAATCCAATGAGATTCCGGTCTCTTCCTTGAACTCGCAAAGGGCGGTCTCGAACGGGGTTTTGCCTTTCTTCAATCCGCCTTTTGGGATCCCCCAATTTCCAGGTTCTCCCGTATAACGGGTTTGATAGACCCCGCTTTCGCGCACTAGAAAAACCCTCAGGGGATTCAGGTCGTAAAGCAGGATGCCACAGGTGGTTTTATTTTCTTCATTCATCTGCTATGATTGTTAGGGGATTCCTTTTTGGGGGTTGGCACGCTTCAGATAGTGGTTCGCGGAGCAGGAGAAAGCAGGCCGCTCCCATTCTCGCTTGATGCTACTTTTTTCCTAGAACAGCATCTACAGATCTACGATACAGGCAGTAATCGCAATCTACTGCTGATTTAGGCACTTTTGCGCTCATCAAACATTTGTGGGCATCAATGATAGTGGGCTCGACCCAAGAATCATGTCCATCGTACGGAATGATTTTGATATCAAACTCCAATTTGCCGTCAAATGCGTCTTTGTCCGCGTCTCCATTGCAATAAACAAAGTAGCCTGTCTTGTTGACTTTGAAACCATTGCGCCTGAAAAGCCACTGATAAATCTCCATTTGCCGTTTGTAACCTTCCTGCCAATCCGCATCCAGTGTCACCTCTTCTGTTTTGGAAGTCGCTTTGTAATCGACGATCAACAACTCCTTTTTCGGATTGACCCAGACATCGTCAATGCCACCAGTAATCAGGATGTTAGTGGGCTGATGCAGGAAAGTGATTCCTCGGCGAAGCGAATCCCGCCATTCTTCCATTTTTTCATGCTGGAATGGCACTGCATTGATGCCATAAGTTTTCATGAGTGGATGAGGGGTCTTATCGGCCCGATGGATATCAAATTCTTTTTTTAGGAGTTGATCCACGGCGGAATTGAGGCTGAAGGGATATCCTGGAGGCCGATCCACGCCAAGACGACGATCTATGTAAAAACAACAAGGGCATTCCAGAAAACGGGCGAGCCTTGATCTGCTTAACCTAAAGGGATTTTTGTCCTTAGGATCAAAAAGATTTTTACCTCTTTTCCCACGATAATATTTCGACATGCTTAAACCTTTCTTTTGGATGACTGCAGGGGCAGGACAGGATGAAGGCAAGGCACGCATCCGGTTCCTTGAGGAAGGACATCTATTGCATACCGAGGTGAACAATGCAAACTGAAAACGGGAAAGTGCGCCATGCTGTTGATTGCCTTTCTAGTCTGGTATTTCACACCTCTTCCGTCTTCGCATCAGCGTTACACATCGCCCTGATGGCTGCTTCGGCTTGATCTGCGGCGAATTCCGCCGTCATCCCCCCAGAGAGCACGCTGGTCAGATAGGGGAAAACGTCGTTGGCAGTCATCAGCATGAAGTTGAGCAGCGCGCGGAAGGTCGATTCTGTCAGCGGACCTGAGATTGTATCGGTGTAGGCAGCCATGCGGATTTCCCCGTCATTGTGGTCGATCTCCCAGAATTTCCTAGGTGCTCCGTAGTTGAGGCGGTGGAGGAACTCGCCGGCGGCCGCACGGAATTTCGGCGCGGCGCGGATCGGGAGTTTGACAATGACCGCTGCGAGGTCATCGGGTGCGCCCCAAGTGATGACTTGGACTTCCAAGCTTTCGAGGTTCAGGCGCGCGGAGATCGTGTCGTCGTCCTCCTGGAACTTGACCTCCATTTTCTGATAGACGTTCCGCATCACCTCATGCGGGTGGAGAACATGAGTATCGGACTCTTGAGCTTCTTCAATAGTGGCATCGAGTTGGGGATTGGTTATAGGTCGTTTCTTGCTCATAGCGTTTTCGGTTGGGTAATGGGGGGGCTTGTCGCGGAATAGGGAGATGCGTCTCCCTATTTACTGAGAAAACCTTGGCGCACCAACCAGGATTTATCCTTGATAGAACAGTTTTCTCCGAGTTTTTGGATTGACACTCCAAGGAAAATCGCGGCGAAAATGCCGGTGATATTCTTGGACTTGACGCCCATTTTGAAAATCTCTTCGGGATTCACAATTTTCGGAAATTTTTCTCCGGCGATTTCCTGCGCCATCCTTCGCCTGATGACAGTATTGGAATCAGACATCCGCAAGATGTCCGCGATTTCCACGAGGCTGCCACTTGCCAAGCCATCCGCGCAGTCGATTCTTAGCCCTGCAGACAGCAGCATTTCCAAGGCCTTTCCGAGTATTTCCGGATTCTTCAACTCGCCTTCCGCAAGGCTCATGATAAACGGCGCCTCCGACCACCATGCGTTTACATCCGCACCTTCATGGATCAGGCGCTTCAAACGCTTCAGATCTAACTCAGCGTGTCTTGCGGCAACAAGCAACTCCCTTGTCGCACGAGTGTAAGGCTTCCCTTCATTCTCATATTCCCACAGCGACTCGTCCTCAACATCAGCCTCGATCCGATCCTTCTCGTGGATTTTTTCAAGTCCTTTCAATGAACCGCTGCCATAGTCATCGCTAAAGGTTCCCGTGATTACAAGTCCGGGAAAGCGCCGCAACAGGTCCGCTAATTCGCCATCTTTTCCAGAAATCCATATGCTGGTGCCGCCCTCGTTCGCATAGGCATTCACATTCAAGATATATACAGAATCATCCTTGGTGACTTTGCCGATATTCCACCCATCCGCCCACGTAATAACCTCGCTCCACTTGCCGATTCCAAGGAGTTTGAGCCTGTCTTGATCCTCCATTTTTTCAGGAAACTGCATCTGCAACACAAATTCCGAAAGCTGTGGCTTTACCGCCGTCACGAAGATACGCAGCGCTTCAAGAGTTTTCCTGCTCGCGTGCTTGAGTGTCAATTGGTAGCCTGTGTCATTGCTCATTGTTGTAAGAGGTTGGGAAATGGGCGAAGGCGTCTTGTCGCTGCACCTCTGTTGCGGACCTGGTTTTTCTGCGTTAAGGCTTGGCTTCTGCCTGGCCAAACAGCTCTGTTGGGGGTTCCTCGAAATATTTGAACAACGCGGGACACAGCCAACCCTCCATGTCGAACTGGGGACAGTAATACCATTTCCCGCCTGATTCCTCGCGTCTCCATTCCAATTTGATATTGTGTCCGGGGAATGGCGTGGCAGAAAACAGGAGGCGAAAACCCTGCTCGGCTTTGGGGATGTGAACCACCAGTCGGTCTATCATCTTATCGATGCCGGCGACAAAAGGCTCCCGGGTAAGGTTGACGGCCGGATCGTCGAAGACCCACATCCCTTCATATTTGTAGGGGGCGATGATTCCTATGCTATTCATGGTTTGTTACTTCGTTTGGGTGGTCGGTTTTAACATGCAGGGACTTGTTGGTGATCCCTTTGCGTGTGTGTGGGGAGAGACATCAGGGGAAAGGATTATTGCACGTCCCCGGCGATTCATCGGTGGCGGCGGCGCAGCGGCGGCTCGGATGGATGATGACCCTGACCCTGACCAAGGCCGGAGCTGCCGAACAGCGCGAGATGAACGACCGTGTCCCCAACCCGCAATGCGGCACCGTGGCCCCAGCGGAAGCGCAGCCGGTGGTCGCTGCCAAGACCGGGCGTGTCATGGACCGATTCCGCGGCCATGGCCGCCTCTGCTAGAAAGCGCGCGGGAGCCTCCGGGTCCAACGGCTTGCGGGCCACGCCGCGCTTGCGCACCAGGAAATCCATCGCATGACTCTCGACCAGCCGCTGGTGCATTTTCGCATACGCCTCGGGCCGGGACAGGACATCGGTTCCCTCAACCCGGTCGCCGACCACCGCCAGCAGCCCGCATTGGCCGTCGTGGCACGGGACATCCCGGGAAAACTCCTCGATCTCGCGCTGACTGCGATCGTAGGCATCCTTCATGGCGCGGGTTTTCGAGCTGTCGTCGCTGTTGGCTGCCATGTGCAGGTGCTCAATTTCCTGCCAGACCGCGCCTTGATCGGAGCTGTGACAGGCGTTGACGTGCAGCGAATTGGCCACCGCCGCAGCCTTGCCCTTGCGCAGCTCGGCGTAGGCCAGGCTGCCGCTGGAGCTGAATTCATTCGACTCGTAAGACCAACGCCCCCGTTCGGTGCAGCTCACCGGCACGTCGAGTGCCGATCCGGCGGCCATCAGGATCGTGGTGTTGAGGATGCGGTTCTGCTTGGCACCTTTCAGTTCCTCGCCGTCGAAGAGCAGCACGTGCTGCGGCGTTTCGTTGATCACCCGCAGGCTCGGCACTGAACCACCCTCGCTGACTTCCGTGATCTTGAATCCGTCCAGAGCCAAGGCCTCGACCAAGGTAATGTAGGACGGCTCGGGATGCATTCTGGCAAACACCGGCCATAAACCGATGCCCTTGTGGGTCCGCGACTCTCCAAGTTTGAGAGAGGCAAACAGGTGGGTGAGCGCGGGGTGAACGGAGACCTTTGAGGGATTCGAGTCGGGCATGATTGGCGATCGGATGAGTGCGTTTGTTTTGACAGAATTGATTTAACGCGTCAATCAAAAAAGACGACGCACATGCATTTTGTTTGTTTAAGGTTTGCGAAGCGCTGCCGGCAGTTCGCTGACCGGAGTGATGCGGTTATGGAGCGCTTTGGCATTATTCCGTGGTATCTGGCAGATGTCCTAGTCATCGACTCCACTCTATTCAAACGAACGGCAGGGGGCATTCCCGTCAGAGGCGCGGAGAATTCCACGGCAATGTCGGATCGAAGAAATGCGCACCGCGTCCCGAATCGCGCAGGCTCCGCCATTGACCGCGGGTGACTTCGAGCAGGCTTTGAAAATCAAAGCTGATGTCTGTTGGCGGGCGTCCACCATCGGTAAATGACCAGGTGACATCCAGAGGGGTTGGGATACCCGGTGCGTATGTGAGACGGACCAAAGCCTCTTTTGCTCCGCGTTCTACGGCCTCGACGCAGGCGCGGCGTGCGGCATAGGCACCGGCGCGGTCGATGTGCGAAAGGTCCTTGCCGCTGAGCGCGCCACCACCGAGTGGAATACGGGGACCATAGTAGTCCATCACCGGCTTTCGTCCGGTCTGACCGTTATCACTGTTGGAGCCACCGTCATAAAATGGGCCGTTCGGATTGATGAGCAGACGTGTGGTGCTCCGGTCGAAGCACCAGCGGGAATCCGCATCTGCGACGGAACGCAGGGTTTCCAAAACGACGCTCATCGCCGCGCCTTGAAAATCCATGAGTGGAAGACCGGGTTTTTGTTGGAGAGTGACGAGCACCGTCGGGATTCGCCAGACGGCAGGCTTGTCGCGCAATGGCGGTGTTTCGTCGAGGTGGACGATGAGCTTTCCATCCGGACCGTGACCTTCAAGATAGCCCCCAAAGGCACAGGCTGCATCCATCGACTCGCGCAGACGATGCGCAAGAAAATGTTCCGGGCTGAGGAAATGGGTGGCGGCATCGTAACCGGCCCAACCGATCACCACCGACTGGTCGTTGATGTGCTGTGTCCATTCGCGCGGGTCGCGCACCTGACGGCAGACGTGGTCATGGACCTGATAGCGGTTGGCATCGGTTGAATTGCCGGGTGTGTATCCGGTTTCCTGGCCCACCGTGCGCACCACATCGGCAAAGACAGTTTCCAGAGGCTCACGGGTGGCGGTGGATCCCGTGAGGAAAACCTGGTCGGACCAGACGCCGACTTCGATCTGTCCGTAGGCCTCGGGGTCGCGCTCATAGGCATGATAGAGAATGCGGTCGGCGATCTGGTCGCAGAACTTGTCGGGATGGCCGCGCAGGACGGCTTCACTGGTACGGATCATGGGGTGACGGATGTTTGGATGAGGGGGAGTCGGGTGGAGGGGATGGACTTTTTTTCGAAGATCTCGCTGCTGCCATTGGCGGAGACGAGCACGTGAATTTCCTCACCGAGGGCATGAAGTTGCCTGAGGAATTTTGGGTCCGGTGGTTCGATATATCCATCGGTGATGATCAGGGATTTGCCGGGGCGATTTTTCACGATGTGTTCCAACACATCGTTGAAGCAGGTGCCGCCCGTGGTGTTAGTTTGCAGTTTTCCATCGATGATGCGGGCCGGAAAAACGCCATTTGAAAACGCGTTAAAGGGCGAGCGGATCCAACCCCGGAGTTCCCAAAGCAGGCCGGTGAGCAGGTTGAGTTCCGCTTTCATCGATCCGCTGACGTCGAGGTAAACATTGGCGCGACCACCCGGCTTGAAGCGCTCCGAAAACCACGCGTATTCGGGTAAAATAGGATTCCACAGGGCACGCAGGGCGGCGCGGCGGTCGCTGTTAGTGGCCACGGGCAGACCATACGAGAGACGTCCGTCGTGCACCGGTCGGCTGCGCGGATCTGGCACCAGCAAGCGGCGGAGAATTTCGCGGGTTGCGATGCGCCAGCGGCGGTTAGGGTCGCTGGCAGCCCATTCTGCCGTGGCCGGTGGTGGTCCGAACCCATGGCCAAAGGGACGTCTGAAGATCCCCTCGCCATCCAGTTCCTTGAGGAGTCGTTCAAGGCGGGCGCGATTGGCAGGATGCATATCATCATCCGAATGGTGGCCGCCGATGAACAGCGCTTCGCCCGGGAAAACGATGTCGAGCGAGTCGAAGAGATCGAGCACATCGTCCGCCAACACCGTGGCACGGGCCAGTCCATTGCGGAGTTGGTGGATAATAAATGCCCTTGACTTGTTGCATCCAAGATTCTGAGAAATAAGGCTGGATAGGGCACAATGTGCAGCCTCGTTATCTTTCGGCCTGATGTCCCCGGGTGCGTATGGGCGCAGCAACCAGAGCGGGTCCTCGTCGCTAGTCGGTTGATAAAACCTGCGGAAGAATTCGCCTCCGGCCTCTCCCAGTTCACGCTGGACGATGTGATTGATCACCGCATCCAGAGCCAGGTTGGTGGCGGGGTCGTTTTTCTTGAACAACTTGGTGTGGCCTAACAAAACATGCAGGAATTCATGCAACAGCATCGAACGAAAATCGTCTTCGGTTTGAACATGCTTCGCGACAAAGTCCGGATTGATCAGCAGCAACGGCGGATCATCGCGCAGGGTAACGGCCAGCGTTGGCACCTCGCAGGTAAATACAAGTCGCGCCACCGAGAGCAGGCCCTGACAGGCGAGTGGATTTTCCTCAACGAAGTCGGCGAGGACCGCTTCGAAGTGCTCTCTATCAAAAATGTTGTTATTCATCATCACTGCGAGTGAAGGTTTCCGCGTCGCATTGCACGAGGCGGACGGAACGGGCGAGGCGGCGCTCCGACCAGATGACCGGGCGCTCCGGGCTGAACAGGGCACCGCAGCACTTACCGAGCACGAGGGCCGCCTTGCGGTTGTCTGCGGAGGAATCCGAGATGCTGTCAGGAGGGGCATCGCTTGGTGTGTCGATCACCAGGGCCGGTTGGTCGGGAACTTGGTCACGCATCGAGTCCCACGCCTGATCGGGTGAGTTAAAGCCAGCCTTGCGCAGCAACAGCATCGCCAAATTGCGAAACCCGCCGGGTTCATGGCGGGGTGACATTTCATAGTGCCCCAGTGGTCGCAAGCCGAGCGTTTCCGATCCTTGACTGAGCATGCGGCTGACGATCGGTGTGGCGACGACCCGTGAGCGGGGACCTCCTGAATTGGCAATGATTTCCGGACGCTGCCATTTACTATGGCCGACCCATGTGGCTCCGGGCCCTGCGATTGCTGGCCTGGCAATCCCTAACAGTGCCCACCGGACCGACATGAATGCGCTTCCAATAGCATATAGATGATATATCAGCCAATTCATGGTTTTCGGATAAACGGTTGGACAGCGCGGATTGCCCGGTCGAGTTTCTCTTCGAGCACTGCGGGATCTGCAATGGGCCACTCCCTCACAATGCAGTGATAGAATAACTGGCGGGCACGCTCACGGCGGTGTGGCGGTAGCGACTCCAGTTGCATGGCGCATGCACTCAGCGACGGGTGCGGATTGCCTTCCGGCTTGAGATCCAACCTCAGCCTCCACTTCGCCTCACCGTCAATTTCAAGAATGGGTGCGGCGAGTTCAATAATTGCGGCCATGCCTTCTTCACCAAAGGTATCTGCATGTTTCTGAACCACCGGAAGAAGCGCCATCGCGAGCACGGCGGCCTCCGTCTTCGGAAGTTGGACCAGTGACTGTCGGATTGCCAGCGTCGCGGTGTCGCGAGACGGAGCGCCTTGAAGCAGCAACTTGCAGCGGTTAGCAATGTCAGTTTCGAGCAGCACACGACTGAGCCAGCGCACGTGAGGACCTTGGGTGAGCAGGTCCCATGCGGCAGCGTGGGCAGCCCGGATCACAGGATCCGCCACCCGCACTCCCCAGGCGAGTTGCGGCAGGGAGCACGTGAGACCAACGCGAAAAACATCACGATCGGGCTGGCCACCACTGATAAGTGTCAGCGCAACCAGATTGCGCGACAACATGCGCACACGGCGTGGTGAAAGCCGGACCCCCGGTTGCAGGAATTGGGTTGCCACCACCGAGGTGTAGGCCAGCGCGGTTTCGTGCAATTCATGTGAGGCATTGGCGAAGCGGCGGCGTCCCTCCTCAACCGCGCGTGCCAGTCCGACCTGATCCATGGTGAGCACATCCACGCCGCGGGCATCGGCCACACTGCGACGATCGGCTTCATTAAGCCCCGCCCAATCCGGCACCTCGATCACGAACGCGAAACGATCCGCCAACGCCTGATCGAGTGCCACAGAGCCCTCATAGAAATCGTCGCTGTTTTCCGCCTCACACGGGTTCATCGCGGCCCAGCGGTAGCGGAGTCGGGGCAGATCGAGACCTTGAATTCGGCGCTCGTGGACCAGTGAGAACAAGCGGTTTTGATGCTCGGGTTTGCAGCGGCTCAACTCGTCGATGAGCACCGACTCCGCCTGCCAGATAGTCGCCGGAGTTTCGATATAACGGATCTCCGCGCCATCGTTGAATGGGAATGGGAAACCGACGAGGTCATCGAAGGCTATCAGACTGGCGTTGTAGTGACGGTGCTCAAGTCCGAGAGCTTCGCTGAGAGAGTTGAGTAGAAAGGTTTTGCCGGTGCCGGCCTTGCCGATCAGCAGCAACGGGTCGCCGGTGACCAATGAGGCGAGGACCACGTCCTCCACCGCATCATAACCGTAAACGCCAAGAGTGCGCAGCCAACCGGCAGGCAATAGGCGGGATGTTTGGGGGAAATGATCGAGTCGGGTGATTGGCGTGGTTTTCATGCGGCGAGCGTGCGGGTGGTTTGCAAACAGCGACCGTCCAGGATGGACTCGCGGCGGTGGCGGGCGAGCGCCAGATCGCCGGTCCTGAGGTTCACGCGGACGCGCTCGGCGGTGCTGTCGGCCAGATGGAACGTGCCGTGGAACCACCATGTGCCGTGGTTATTCCAGAGGTGATGATTGGGCCCTGCGGTCTTCTGACGGCAGGAAATGACAGGCTGGTCGGTGTTCATGATGATGTCGTTGTTTGGAATGCACGACATCAAGCCCTGGAAACACAAGACGCCCGTCCTGATGACATCAGAGCGGGCGTCTGAAAATTCCAGTGAGACGTTTTTCCGGGCAGGCTGTCGTGTTCCTGCCCAGCGCATCGGGGTATTCCCCAAGCACCGTTAATGTCTCGAATCGGTTGCTGGCCCGCCTTGCGACGGGACCATCTTGATGTCGTAGGGCGTTAGAATGGCAGGTTTCGCCCCGAAGTCAAGACTCCGCCCTCGTGCGGGTTGTCATAAACCGTTGGTGATCGAGAGGCAGGCCAGCAGTGCTTGATGGAATAGCAACTGTTTTAGGATGCGTTTGAGAACCGCGGTCTATCAATCCGGATTACCTCCCCGAACGGAACATCCGGCCGACTATGGCTGGTCATGATCCAGAGGACGGGATAAGGAGGCGGCTTAGGCGGGAAAGAACCGAAGCCGTCGGTTAGGTAAATCAGGGCATCGAGCTGAAACATACCTTGCCGGAATTGGTCACGGATCCAGTCAAAGACGGGTTCAAAGCGGGTGCCGCCCCCGCCTAGGAATTTGAAGCGATCCAAGCGGGTGGAAGAGTATTCGTCGAATTCCTCGACTTTCTGGATTTTGGCGTCGCACTGGATGAGTGTGAGGCGGCATTCCGTGGCGGATCGGAGCTTGTCGAGTTCCCCGAGGATTGTGCCGAGTTCCCTGTCGGACATGGATCCAGAGGTGTCAACAGCAACCACGATGTGGTTTGGCCCGGGAGCGCCCATTGAGGGCAGATAGATGCCGCGCCAGATGTGTTTCTTATTAGGGGGAATTAACCGGTAGTCGTCGCGTCTGAGGCCGGTGAAGAAGCGTGAAACGAGGTTGCGCCAAGGGATTTGGCTGCCGCGCGCCTGCTGGATTTCAGACTCGAAAAGACCGGCAGCGGTGCCGCAGAGTTTATCGCTCATAACCCGGGTGATGGCGATGCGCATGCGTTTGCGTTCATCTGCGGATGGAAACTCGCGGGCGCGAGCACTCAGGCCTCGCAAGTCATTCGGCGCAATGTGGAGATCCCAGCCCTTGGGGGCGGATGCAGGCACTTCCGCGCCACCGTCAGGTGTTGAGGATTGTTCGTCGCCGGCCCCGGATGAGGACTGAAATTTTCCCACAACGTCCTTGGAGGTATCCTGTTTCGACTGTTTGGCAAGCCGCTCGTAAATTTGCTCTGCTGTCATTCCGCGGAAAACCCGGTCGAGAAGCCCGACTTTGGGCATTTTAAGGCCAAGTTCCACCAGCATGAGGTTAGTGGCATAATCGATGGCCTGATTCCAAAGATCGTGATGGCGCTGACCGCGGCGATCGATGTGACCGAGCACGCAGTGCATCACCTCGTGGGCAAAGACAAAGGAGATCTCCTCATTGGGGAGGCTGGCGCAATAACCGGGATTCACATAAATGTAGTAGCCGTCTGTCGCCATGGTGTCGCACCAGCCCATTCGAGCGGCGTTAATCACTGGAAAGCGGGCAATGGCCGAAGCGAGATAAGGCTCGCTAAGCATCAGCTTGACGCGTGCCTGGAGAATCTCGTGTGGCAGGTCTTCCGTCACAGGATGATGTCCTTATGCTGCTTGATGAATTCAAGAATCTTCTTATGGGTGGCAAACCTCGGGTGTTTCTGAAAAATGTTGCGCAGCAGGAGGACACCTAACTCTGGCTTGAACCGGAGCACCAGGCTGGCAGCGGCGTCGAGCATCTTCGGATCCTTCACTGCTACGGTGACGTAGGAAATGAGTGCATATTGGTCGCCGAGTTTCCCCGGAAGTTTTGCGTTTTCCGGATCATTGAGGATTGCCCTGATGGCGGCTTCGCTAAGCGCGTGGTCGCAGTATCCCATGAACTCGATGGCGGCCGCTTCGCCCACGGTGCCGATCAGAATATCCTGGGCATCCTTAGCCTTGCCAAGGGCGACGAGAATATCAGAAACCATTTCCCAAGACCTCGGAGTAGGAAAGCCCCGGTCAGAATGATCCATGTTGAAGAGCAGCTCCTGCCGCGTACTGAGAAAACCGAGCACGAGCGGATGAATTTCCCGGTCGACCGCCCACTTACGCCAGTCATCAAAGTCGACCTCGTAATCGAGATGAATGAATCGGTTGGAGAGCGCGGCGGACATGCGGAAGGTCAACGATGAATCCTCGGCACGGTTTCCGGCAGCGAGGATGCGCCACTTGTCGGGAAGGATGTATTCGCCGACACGGCGGTCAAGTGTTAGCTGATAGAGACTGGCCTGCACCAATGGAGGAGCAGCATTCAATTCATCGAAGAACAAAATCCCCTCGGAGTTGGGATCGGAGGGCAGGAAGCTCGGTGGACACCAGCGGGCCTTGTCATCGCTGACCGTTGGAATACCACGCAGGTCGGTGGGGTCGAGCAACGATGCCCTAATATCGAGCAACTGAATTTTTCTGGCTTGCGCGACCTTACGGACGATCGATGATTTCCCAACACCGGGAGGTCCCCATATGAAAGCAGGCCAACGGGTAGACAGGATGTGGTCAATGACTTCTTCGACGCGGGTAGGTTTCATTTGAGATGATCGAATACGAGGTTGATCCAATGCGGATGGGAGCCCAGCCAGTTGAAAATTGCCAACTTGTCCTCATCTTCAAGCGGAATGGGAATGCGGGCCGTGGTAGACATCCAAGCCGTATACCCTGGGGTGTGCCCAATAACGGATGGAAGAGTCACAGGTTTGTCCTCAGGCATTCTCAGACTAACATAAATTGTGGGGATCTCAGTTGAGCTAGCATCGCCTTTCAGAATAAGAGTGGTTTCGGCAACCATGTGCGCCATGATCCGGATCATCGATTCTGGGCTGCCAGATAGGATGTGGGCCTTGCCGTCGTAACACTCGACCCGCAAACCCAACTGGTTGAAGGATTCGCTTACTCCCTGAATTCTGCTCCACTGCTGCAGCTGTCTGGCAAACACGGCGGGACTTGAAGCGCACTCGGGGAGCGGGATGACGATACGGAAGCCCTGATCTTCAGAGTAAAGCGCGGCCCCTAGTCTAACAGAACTACCCATTGTCCCCGCAGGTATCAACGAGGGAATGAACGCCCAACCCGCATAGGTTTGGTTGCGCCGACGTCCATGTGCGTAACGTTCTGAATAGTATGACTTGAGATTATTGGTGAGAACCAGGCCTCCACTGCAACCTAGAGTTTCGCGTGATACGATCCTGAAGCGGGTTTGTCTGTCCAGACCGGAAAAGGCAACGCGCGCGAGGAATGCCGCGCATTCGATGTCCTCTGCGGTGATTGAAAACGGCTCAAGACGAGTTCCCTTCTCAGAGGTGATTAGCCGGCGGACTTCATCTTCTGCGGGCATGTCACTGCTCTGCCCAATCCAATCGCCGAACAATCGCCGAAACTTTTTCCTTACCTGTATTTTAGGGTGATAGAAAGCAGCCGTAACAGCCAGTCGAAAAACCTCGGAATCGTAGTCTGGATCACTCATGATTCCGCCTTTCGTTTATCTTTGATCGACTGACTGACTGAATGATCGGCGATTGTCGCATAACGTTCCTCGATCTCATATCCGACCGTCCGGCGCCCCATTTCGACGGCCATGGCCAAAGTCGTTCCGGACCCTGAAAAAGGATCAACCACAAGATCTCCCGGCTCGGTGAATAGGGAGATCATGCGGCGGACCATGGCTTTTGGAGCCTTGTGGGGGTGTTCCCTGCGCGAACTCGCCGGTGCCATCACCCACAAAGGTGATGATATTTTTTTCAGTTCATCCCCACGCATCTCTACCAGGCCGTGGGCCCGATTGTCACATTCCTGATCTGAAAAAATCAGTATCTCTTCCACCTCATCGGTCCGGAACGTGCCGACGACCGGATGATCCAGAAACCGCCTGATTGAGGAACGTTGATTGAATTTGTGGCAGAAAACCCTGCCGAGGAGGTTGAAACCGGTGGACTCGGCCATCTCACGGTGAAGTGCCACCAGCGAGATCAGGACTCCGGCGTAATGAATGTCCTTGATCTGGATGATCAGATAGCCTCCAGGCCTTAGTATCCGCCTGACTTCCTCATAAACCGGGCGGAGTCCGAGCGCAAACGAAGTGATCTCATGCTTTACGCGCGACAGTTCCACTTGATCCCGAACCGGTTTTTTCACCAGTTCCTCAGTGGCATCAGAAAAATAAGGAGGACCGGTGAACACGAGGTCGACCTCACCGTTGCGAAGGATCTTCATGTCGGATCCGTCACCGAAGACGAGTTGGTATTGGCCGTCACGTTTCATATCAGGAATGCTTATTTGCTGCCTGTCATTTTGAATTTGAGCGCCAACGCCTCTTGAGGTTGCACTAGGTTGAGGAAAGCAAGGCGTCCCAATAGCTCATGCGATGACATCGGTTGGCCCTGCCAGTGCGGGTTCCCATCCTTGGTCATCTGATGGACAGCCGCGCGCAACCGACGACGCATCCCGCGAGGAAGGTTCGTTTTTTCGTTCACCACCAACCCAGTCACCATCTGCCTCCTGCCGCGGCGGAAAATGTTGGTTTTCTTCTCCTTCAGCTGATAACCTAATTGGGCAAGAATCCGCTTAGCGAACGGAAGGATCTTGATCGCATTCGTGTCACCCGAGAACGTGAGGTCGTCCGCATAACGGGTGTAGGTGATGCCGTTGTCTGTCGCGGCCTTGGTAAGCGACGCATCCGCCGGTCGTAACACTAGGTTGGCGATGGCCGGACTGGTCGGGGCACCTGTGGGAAGACCTCCCTTGTAACTGCAAATATCCGCCACCACATGGCGGGCGCCTTCGGACAACCGGCCGTCAAGGAGGTGGGAACAGGCTTTCAGAATCAGAGGATAGCGAGTACTGGGAAAGAAGGATTCGACGTCGACATTAACAACGCAGGACTTGCCTACATGAGGGGTGGCGTTTGTGAGAATCGAGCAACCACGTTTGAACCCATGGGCGGAGGGGTGAATGAACACCTCGTCAAATCCATTTCTGAGAATTCTCCGTTGGAGGCGCTTCAACGGAGCGTCGGGAACAGTGACCACACGGCTGCCACCGGATTTTTTCGGCAGGGGGTGCGTCTGATAATGGTGATCAAATGAGTGGCCGCCACGGTCCTTGTCCGCGAACTTCCATCGCTCGGCGCATAACGAGACAAGGTAGCGGGCATCGCGAAGCGAAAACGCCAGCGCCAGTTCGAAGGCAATCGCCAAGGTGGGCTTATTACGCCAAGTCTTGTGGGCCCAAGGGACCATTTCCCTCAGCACGGAGCGGCTTATCCCTAGGGGGGCATAGGGTTTCTTTTCTTCCAGAATACCCTTTAATTTCTTTTGAAACGCGGGGTTGGCCAAACGCGCCAGCGCGTCAAGCTTTGCGATCCTGGCGAGTAGGTCGGGGCGTTCACGACGAATCAAGGGCCGGATCATTCGTGAGTACTTTGGCTTTTGAAGATACCGTTCCCAACAGGTTATGCCACCGGGTTCCGTGAAATCGAAAATCGCACCGATTCGCCTGCGTCCATTCTCCGCCAACACCGAAGTCAAGAGCTGATGGAAATCCTCTTCGGAAATCTTCCATCCAATGGTTTCTCCGATCAGGTTCGGGCAGGATCGAAGCAAATGGTACCGTAAGCGCTGCAGAAAAATAGGGGTCCGCGAACTGGTGGCGTGCAAGGCAAGACGGTGCCGCCATTCGCAAATCCACGATTCCTCACTCTCGAAAAGCCGAACCATCAGGTCCTTCGGGGCATGACTCTCGATGGCGGTGAAGCCTTGAGCGGAGTCACAATATTTCTCGATCACTTCCCGGAATTTGGGGATATCCGAACACTCCGGCTTCCAAAAGGCGAAGGCGCATTCCGATTTGGAGACTAACCTCAGGAGAGCAGTCGCGTCAGACTCCTCCATGAGATCCTTGATGAAGCACCCGAAACACTGGCGGCTTGTTCTAGGGCCAATCAATTCTCGAAACACTTTTTTTCGTAACTGCGGATCGTTCAGGACCAGATTCCGGATGCGTTTCAAAGCAGACTTTGAACCACATTTCTGGATTGCCTCAAACCAGTCCGCTGATGAAACGTCGTGCGCGAGTTCCTCGATCTCATTATGATTCATGGAACCAATGACAGAAAGTCGGTCAGTGACTGGTTTCGAAAAGAAAGCCAGTGCGTTCCCCGTTCGGTTCTCAACCCGTGTTCTTGCTCCATCTGGCAATTTCAAGGCGGTGCCATGTCTCTGCCGTGCGGGATTCTTCTTCCTTTTCCGCAGAGAAGATAGGATGAGGTTCGAATGATCTCCGACATCGCTGCGCTGCAATAATTGTGCGACAGCGGGATGTTGAAAATTCCTGTTGCTTAGACATTGGAAAGCAATAGGCAATGTTTTGCTTAACCAGACATGGACCGCAATGGCTTCCGGGGACTCTTGAAAAGCCAATGGATTGGATAGAATCTTGATGTGTAAATCGGAAGTCAGGGCAACTTTCGAAAAATCCACGTCGGCAAGCAGCCATCGTTTGACTTCAGACGAGAGCTTGTTGAAATCGACCTCGTCAAGCGGAGACAACCCCTTTAAAAAGCCCTCTGCCAGAAAGATCTGCCGTGACGCCTTGCCGGGCCTTATCTTGCTTTTCGCGAAGACTTCCCTGAGCAGTTTGAACGTGTCTCCGTCACGCCGGGCTTCCGACTTACGAAAGAACTCCCGCTCAAATTCCAGCAGCGGCAGCGGGTGCCCCCCGAAAAACGATGCGAGACTTTTGGTTGCCGGAAGTTTTCCACCAAGCATAAGCCAACGAAAAAAATCGCTCCTCCATCCGGGAGGCGTCAATGCCTTGATCAACTCTTGATGTGCCGACTCGGGCTTAAAGGGCTTTTGGTTTTTCCAGTATTCCAACAAGCTACGCAAAAGCAGCAAATTCTCGGCGTGACTTGTGGCCACTAGATTCCTCAAAACAAACAATGGGCTGAGGTTAGCGTCTTTCGCAAAATTCACAATCTGGCGGCGCAAATCAGCGGCGCATTCCTCAATCTCCTTCCTGAGCCTCTTTATAGATGGCGGATCAGTAACGGCGCGTTTCTGGATTTTTTTTGTGATGCTGCGGACCGCCAAATGGAGCTCAGTCAGGTTAGCGGTCATAAACATGGAGTGTCGAGAGGGTCTGCGCTTACTTCAGTCTATTCTCTCATCGCAAGGCGAGAAGGAGCGGTAAAAGTCCCGCTTCTCGCCACTTTTACCAATGGCTTGCCGCAGGTAGTGTGGCGAGAAGCGGGACTTTAGCAGTTCCGATACCCGCCTGACCCCCGGCCAATTAGCAACTCTGGCTAAACACCAGATAATCCAAAAACGACTGTGACCCATCTCGACACTCACATTGTGGTTAGTAATCATGTGTGCCTTGCGTGGAGTCAATAAAAAATCGGAAAAAAATCGGATTTGCCATGCATGGAATTCGATATGAAAGAGATATTGAAACCCCAAGACTCATCAGAAAATACCGGTCTCGGCACCCGGGACCACGGGGATCCCATTGAATTCTGCCCACGATCGCGGAGTTTCATCTGTAAGCGGAGTCACGAGCAGATAAGATGATTGGAGTTGGGTAGTGGGTGACGGTTAGATATTCAGAAAGGACGCTTCGTCTGGGGTGAGCAGCCTCAGTGCGGACTCCGATGGCAATCCGGCGTCGATAATGGCCTGCGCCGCTTCGAGGCGCTGATAGGGTGTTTTTCGGAACTCGACCACTCTTTCGGTGGCATCCCAGAGCACCCAGGCCGCACGGCGATCCGTCTCATGGCGCGGCTGACCGACCGCCCCGACCATCACGACACAGGCGGTGCCATTGGGGATGCGGAAACGTGTACCGTCCAACCATTCCACATTTCCCAAAGGATCGGCAAAAACCTCCTGCACATGGGTGTGGCCGAAGAATCCAACCTGGGTCGTTTTCTCGCGCAAAATCTCTAACGTTGCCGACGCGCTTTCCGCATCTTTGATGTAATCGAAACTTTCAGGATCTGCCAAATTTGCATGGGCGACGATCGCACCCGGGATATTTTTGGAAAAGGGCAACGAGGCAAGCCACTCTGCCTGTCCCGCATCCAAACATCTCGCAGAGTGGACAAGTCCTGATAGGTAACCACTCTGTTTCCAATCCGGGTCCAGACAGGAACATCCGCGCCTGCGCACGGAACGCATGGACGCGTCATGATTTCCCATCACGCAGTCACCATCCAGTTTTCGAACCAAGTTCACGCATTCCGCAGGCGACGCGCCATAACCCACAATGTCGCCAAGAAACACGATATGTTCGGCTTCGCTGGTCTTCACATCCAGCAGGACTGCTTTAAACGCCTGAAGATTGGAATGAATGTCTGAGAGGATGGCGATTTTACTCATGGGCGTTTGTTGGCTGATGATGCTCTTTTGGATTCCCAAACCATTGAAGCGCGATGATAGCGATGTTCATCGTGTTTTCAAGAATAAGTGCGACAATTTGTGTCATAACGGACTCCATCGCTCCGCATTCTAGAGCCGAGGGGTCGCGATGGATAATTGCGGGTATTATGACACTATGACACAACTTCCCCACATACCATTTGTGTGCTATTCAATTTTGTCTAGCATAGCGCCATGTCCTCAGCACTCAAAGTTATTTTCAGCCCGATTCTCATCCTGTGGTGGCTAACTAAACTGATCATCCAGGTTCTATTCGTCCCTATCAGGATCCTTTGGACGATCCTTCGCATGGTTCTTCCCGAGTTGACCCGTCCATTTGATAGCCTCGCCCATGGGCTTTCACAGATGTTCCGTTTGACCTGAATCACCCAAGACGATCTGTCAGGGATCGCCTGAACCACACTCGTATCCATGCGTGCTATCCGATACCTTCTCGATCTGCCTTGGTGGGTCGGGCTGATCATTTTCCTCCTCGGGAATCTCATTGTGGACCATTGGTATATCGTGGGCTTGCCGGTTTGCCTCTTTGGCGCTTGGACCTACTCCAAATTACTGCCGCCGGTGGATGATCCGGTAGTTGAGCGCGCCATTTTCGGATTTCCGTTGTTCTTCTTGGCGATGCTGATTCCAGATCAATTTGCATTCGAGCATCAAAGGCTGACGTTCATGAATGGTGCGAGCTCCCAATTCCTCTTTGGTCTTCGAGCCGCCATAAGCATCGGGGTTGGATTTATGGCATTTCAGGGGGTCAGGAAATGATTGCGTCCGCAGAATGGGCAACCCATCCTGTCGTCGTTGTTCTCGCAATCGTTTCTTTGTTAGTAAGGAAGCAATTGAACCGTCGAATGATAGTGGCGTGGATTAAGCCTGGAATCAACAGCGAGCCGGTCGGCCTGCAACGATGCATGGGCATTGATCAGGTGGTAGGGCAGCAAGTGCGGTTCAGGATTCCGGTAGGGCAGGCCTTTGAGGTAGTTGCTATAGGCCGCCCTGGCGGTTTGTGGGCGGATGGGATCATAATGGATGTGAAGGGTATTCAGCCGTTCGAGCGCGAGGTTTTCGGAGTCATACCCTAATGAGAACTCGCCGAAGACCACACAGCATACCACCAGAGGCCCCTCGCTTGCGGCCTTTGTGAGAGCCATTCGCCATTTTTCCCAGCGCGGTTCCTTGCGGGCGATGATGAGCAGGACGGAGGTGTCGATGGCAGTGATCATGGTTTTTTCAAAGGTGGGCCGTGACCGCGAAGTGATCGGACGGTGTCATGAAAGTCGAGTTTCGGGAATGGGTCCGCCCAACCGCGACGCAGCCTATTCCAGTTTGCCTCAGTAAGCACTTTGCCGGTGTTCGTGTCGCCAAGCCGTGCGCGTTGTAGTAACGCGGCGCTTTGCTGTGCGATGATGGGAAGCGATTCGCGTGAGAACATTTCGGAATGTGAAGAAGGCGGCGGTTGAAAGTCGGAGGAAATGCCTTCGGCTGCCAGCATGGCAGTGATTTTCGACCAATCAAATCCGGACTTCCAGCGAATGCCCTTGTGGCTTCCTTTGACCAAGCGCCATTTTTTGATCACCCCTTCAATGATTTGGAGTTCCAAAGCCATCTCCCGCACAAGTTCATACTGCAACACCCGACTGCGGGTGTCGTCGATCTCTCCGACCGGGATGCTAACAGTTGAAGAAACCCAATCTGCGAAGAGCGGGGAGCTAACCAGGTGGTATCCACGGGTGAGAGAAGTAAGATAAAGGCGGCCGTCATCACGAATTTCCCAATCGGCCATATAGCCGCGGTCAAGAGCGGAACATTTTGCCAATCGAATGTGCGGCCCGTCCGGTTGAAGCTTGGAAAAATCAGTGATTGCCGGATGATCCGGTGGAAGATAACCCAATTCCTCGACCTCGAAACGGTGGCCGCAGAGAACAACGGTGTCTGGAATCTGAACAGTCATTTCGTCGGTTTTTCTACCTGCCTTTATACGGTTAGAAGTCCTTATGGCTCTTTTTCTGCGAGCACGAGTTTTTTGAGGTTTTCCAAACTCATTTCCATGCGGTGTGTTTCATAGCTGTCGGTCGGTTCGCTGGAAACCAAGCAGCTTCCTTTCTCGCCTTCGAATGGCAACCACAAGTCAACGTTGTTATTGTAATCAGGATCCTCACTGATATGACTGACGCGTATGGCGATTCCGGGCGTTTGAAATTGTGGCAGGAACAAGAGGGGTGGCGCCGAGCCGAGCTCATGCATTTCCGTAGAAAACGGCTGCGTTTGTAGCCATTCAATGAATTGGCGGATGATTTCGCGATTGTCGGGAGAGGGCGGTGGATTGGATGGTTGGTTCATATGCGGATGCTTGGTGTGGATGGGAGGAAGTCGAAACTGGCATAGCCGGAGCTAATGAAGAGGCGGGAGAGGGATGAGATTTGGAATGTTGGATTTTGGATGATGCATTAGAAGCGGACCAGTTACGGGGAGGGGCGGAGCAATGAAAGGCGAACATTGAACGTCGAACTTCCAACGTCGAACCGAACAGTTGTCGCGGTCCAATTCCCCATCTGCAAAAATATGTTTGATGTGCTCGCTAATCGTCCCCTTGGCCTTGCCGAAAAGCTCGGTGAACTGCTTCTGGCTGAGCCACACCATTTGGTCCTCCAGCCGCACGTCCAGCTTGGTGCGCCCGTCTTCGCTTTGGTAGATTAGAAATTCACTCATGGCTTCTTTATCTTGCGGCCGGGCGGTGGCAATTTCTTCAACTCCTTCACGGCCGCCTCAAAATCTTTCTCCACCTGCGACGGCGCGGCGAGTTCTGCTAGGTGGAATTTCTCAAACTCCTGCTCCGCCTTCCGCAGCGCCTGCTCATGGGAAAAATAATTCCCGCCGCCGCGTTGCTTCAGCCGTTCATCGTCCATCGCAAAGCCTTTGACGATGTATTCCCGAAGCCGCTGGGTGGCCCAGATGCGGAATTGCGTGCCCCGAAGTGATTTCACCCGGTAGCCCACCGAGATGATGACATCGAGATTGTAGAACTCGATTTCCCTCGTGACTTGTTTGTCGCCCTCGATTTGAACTGTTGCAGATTTTGCAACAGTTGCCTCTCGCTTCAGTTCACCGTCACTGAACACGTTGCCGATATGCCGGGAAATGACCGATTTGTCCCGCTGGAACAGGTCGGCCATTTGGTTCAGGGATAGCCACACGGTCTCGTCCTCCAGCCGCACTTGCAGCCGGATCCGGCCGTCGTCCGACCCGTAAAACAGGAATTCACCGCCGGGCGGCGGGGGGGATGGGATCAAGTCGTTCATGGCGTTTCGGGAGGTGGTTGGAGTTGCTGGATAGCCCGATCAAAGTCGGATTCCAGATAATGATCCTCAGTGCGGCGGAACTCTGTAAATTCGTGCTCCGCGTGTTCCTTGGCCAGTTCCGCGGAGACTCTGCCCGCACTCTGCAGCACCTCGCGGTCATTGAGTGTTAGGAAGCCTTCTAATTTGGTGATCCAGTCCTGCATTGCCATCGGCACGCGGCGCTCCGCCTGCGACTGGGCAAAAATGAGATATTGCTCCACCAGATTGCCGAGGGCGCGGAGTTCCTGCTCATTCAGGTAGTTCTTGGCGACGGACACGTCGGCTTTGCGGATGCGCGCCCCTTCCCAGTGGGTGAGGCCCATGTTTGGCTGACACCGGTCGGCGCGAGTGACAATCACCTCGGCGGCGGTCTGGCCGTGAATGGCGTAGTGGACCTTGTTCTGCACCGTGGCGAAGAAGGTCTGGGTCAGCGGGTGATTGCCGTCGTAGTCGATACTCGTCGCGTAGATATCCGTGATCTTTTGGTAAAACCGCCGTTCGCTGGTGCGGATGTCCTGAATGCGGCGGCTCAGTTCCTCAAAATAGTCATTCCCCACTTGCGGGTTTTTCAGCCGCGCGTCATCGAGAACGAATCCCTTGATGATGTATTCCTTCAGCTTATCCGCCGCCCATTGCCGGAAACGCACTGCCATCGGGCTGCGCACGCGGAAACCCAGCGCCAACACCATGTCGAGGTTGTAATGGGCAACCTCATACTGCTTGCCGTCAGCGGCAGTTGTTCGGAATAGCCGAACAACTGAATCCTCCGCCAATTCCCCGTCTTCAAAAATGTGCTTGATGTGCTCGCTGATCGTCCCCTTGGCCTTGCCAAATAGCTCGGTGAGCTGCTTCTGGCTGAGCCACACCGTCTCGTCCTCCAACCGCACGTCCAGCTTGGTGCGCCCGTTCTCGCTTTGGTAGATTAGAAATTCACTCATGGCCTCTTTTCCGGTTCTTCTCTTGCGTCTTGCGTCTTGCGTCTTCAAGTCTTGTGTCTTATCTCCAGCACCGTCAGTAAATGCCTTGCCCGAGAATACGCGACGTAAAGGTGCTCTTTGCGGAAATTCTGACCGACCGGTGGCACGTCGGTTAGAACCATTGCGTCCGCTTCCAGGCCTTTGAATTTACGGACGGTGGAAACGAGGATCGCTTTGCCCGCCCGCCATTGCTCCAGATCTTCTGTGAGCGGCACGCCGGCCAAGTCCGCCTTGCCGTGCAAGCAACCTGCCTCGGGACTATTTGCTGTCACGACGGCGATCTGATTCGGCTTCAAACCTTCATGGAGCCAAGTCTTCACCTGCTTCTCGGCGGCCTGTGCTTGGGCTGCTCCGCTGTCGATTTTCAGGATCACCGGTTCACGTCCCTCTGGTGATCCGGGGCGCACAGGAATCACTTTACCGATCACTTCACCGCATTGTTTGGAAATTCGCTCGGTGTTGCGGCAATTGGTCGCCAGCGAAAACGGCTGACCCAGGGCTGGCATCAACTGGCTCTCCGCCCAAAAAATCCGTTGCGCCGGGTCGTAGAAAACATACAGCGGCCCCTCGGTCATCCCGGCATTCACCAATTCAAGCCCATCCCACCAGCTCGTCTCAAAGTCCTGCCCCTCATCCACCACCACCGCATCAAAGCGCTTGGTCAGCCGGTCCAGCGCCTGCTCGAACAAACGCGGCGCTTCCACATTCCAGAAGCGCGGATCATTGACCACAGTAGGCCACGGAATTTTTGCCTCCTTCACCCACTCCGCGCACAAGCCGTGGTAATGCCGTATCGTGATCCGCTGTCGGTATTCCTCCGGCAATTCATCCAGCAACCACTCGGCCAGCATTCTGTTGAAGCAGACAAACAGCACGTCCTTGCCCTCATCCGCGAAGCGCCGTGCACGGATCATCGCCAGCTTCGTCTTGCCCGATCCGGCCACGCCCTCGACCACCGCACGGTCCCTGTTGCCGAGGAATTCAAGCAACTGCGACTGTTGCTCGGTCAGCCGGAAAATCTGCCGCTCCTGGTCTTCCACCTCCCGCCACAAGGCCGGAGCCAGGCGGAAGGTCGATGTCAGTGCGTTCATGATGCCGTCGAGCGCGGCCTTGCTGATGCCATCGGCGGATGGCTTGAAGGCATACGACTGAAACAAGGCCTCTATCTTTTTGCCAATCTTGTCCAAATCGGCCGCCCCTATCAAATTCTCCCGCACCACCCCCGGTGGCAGTGTTCCTTGAAAATCGCAATCGGGAAACACCACCGCCCGCGTCCGAACAAACGGCAGCTCGGCCCCGGGAAACGAGCGGTCCTTCACCAGTTTCTCCAGCGTGAACAAATTGCGCGACGCCTGCTCAAACGGATCTTTGACCGCATGCGTCGCGCCTCGTCGGTCCCAACGTCGGGTCGCGGGATCATACAACATCTGCCCGCCCTTCACCTCCAGCACCACGATCCCGTAGCGCGGGTCCACGATCACAAAATCCGCCTCGCCCTCGCGGATCACCTCGCCCTGCCACGGCTTGTCCAGATCGCGCTCTTTGCGCATCCACGGGTAGCTGTGAAAGATCCGCACGTCTTTCGGCAGTTGCGTGCACAACACCTCCGCCACCTTGCGCTCAGGGGCGTTTTCAATGGCAGCGGGATCGTAGTTGGGAATGAGCTTGGCCATGGGGTCAGGGGACTTCCGTCCAAATCGTGAGGTTGTTCATTTGTTGATCTGTTAGCATGATGCCTTCCTCAAGCCCGACGCCATTTAGAAGCCTCAGACGTTTGGCCGGCGCGCCAGCCGTTTGGGTACGTTCTGTGAGAAACCACTCGCCATAGGCCCATGATCCGCCCGGTGTTTTCACCAGCACCCATTGCCTTGCTTGCGGCAGTGCTTGCATTTTCCCCAAGTCCACGTCGGCCCCATCGTCCCGTCGGAAGCGGAAACCGTCAGGAACGTTGGCTCCCAATGCATTCCTATCAATGGTTCCCGCAGGCAAAGTTCGTTCTTGCAGTAGTTCATCTAAAACCTTCGCCGCATCATGGCGATCAAGCAGATTGTGGTCCCGTTGGTTTCGGTGACTCCGGAGACAGCGGTAGCAACTTGCTGCAGGACGCAATCCTTGTGCCTCGGCGGTAGCAACCAGTTCTTCTCGTGTCGCCGGCATCGCGTTTACATCTACTTGGCCACCGCATATGCAGGTAAGACACAGATCTTTTGCCGCTTGAAGGATGGTCCGGATCAATACCGCATTCCGTGCATCGGCGACCTGGTTACCCGGATTACCGTTCAGAACCAGATCGAGCACCGCGCCGCCGCCGCCCGTGGAGTCGTCGAAGAACACCAAACCGAGTTCACCATTGGCTCCGTCACCTGGCTGCACCAGTCCCTGAATGTCGCGCTCTTCGATATTCTTCACGCGCGCCGTAGCACGCAGGATCGCCTGCATCGCAGAGCGTAGGGCAGCATCCAAACGCCTGCGACCATTGCAGTTTTCGGCCGCCCAGCGGTTCATTAGACTACCTTGCGCGAAAAGCTCCGGGACGAACATCCATCCCGCAATGTCTGTCCGAACTTCATGACAGAGCGAAAAGCGCGCCCCTCCTTGAGGGAAACCCCTGTAGCCGGGGCCTTGATTGATGTAGGTGATCGAGCCGGACTCTGATTCCTTGGTGATGAGCCCGGTATTGGGGACGCGGCGCCCCTGAGGAAGGAAGGCGCGGGTATGCACGTGGATGGGCGTGCCCCGTTCACCGCGAACTTGGAAGGAGGGAGTCGAGACATTTGCTTGGAACGCATCGGGAAAACACAAATTGACCGGATTGAGTCTATCACCACAGTAGCGACACGGGTGCGGCGCTTGCTGAACATTGGGATCAATTCCCCAGTCGGGCTCGTGGCAGCCGTCGCAAATCCATCGCCGATCCAGATTATTCACGACATCGGTGAAATTTCCATTGTCCCAAACGACTACCTTGGCCGAGCGATAGCGCCGCTTGTCGGCTACTACAACCTGCTCGGGCGCATACTCGTAAAGACCAATCTTGAGATCCCGCTCCAGCTTCACATTTCGTCCATACGAATCGCCGACATCCGGCAGGAGCTGGATCACATCGACCGGGAAGCCGTACTTCGGCAGCACCCGGCAGCGGCTCAGCCATGTGATCGTCTGCTCGCGCAGGAGGTGCTTCTGAAAGCCACTCACGTGATCCTGTCCGTCCGGCAGGTAGTGGCGGATCTGGGCTTGCACCGAGCACCGGCGAAGATCCCTGCGGTTCTGGTTTGCATCGTTCGCCTCCACGAGGCCATTTGCACCGACAGCGGGCCAATTCGGGCCTCCAAGCAGGCGATACTCTCCCTCGTTGCCATCATCGGCAAGCGGGTATGGGCAAATCGCCTGCAAGTCGAGAGGCTGTTGTTTGATTTGCCATATCAGATCTTTCGCTACTTCGTAAACAAGGCCGTCTTGACCAATCCCATCAATGGCTTTCAGGTAGGTTTGAAGGGACGCTGACCGCTGGTTCAACCATTCGCCCAACTCTTCAATCAATGGTGCGAAGCGCATCGTGACCGGATACGGACCATTTCCAGAATAACTTGATGCAACGGTCACTCCGACAAAAAGATCGCCGACCAACTCCCACCGCCGGTCCTTTGTTTGACCGGGCTGTTCTTGAACCTGTCCGTTGTTCCGTGTCATCTTTATAGCATTGGCAGCACTAGCTCGTTGTCCAACGCTTAGCCATTGTAGGAAATCGTGGAATGCCTCCGCACGGCAATGGCGGGCGCGGTAAATCTGATTTTCAAGGTAAATCTTGGGTTCCTCCAGCAGAGCGAAAAGCAGTTCCTCTGGATGCTCCCAGAAGTAGCGATCATGATCCCTGCGCCCTAGGAATGTCAGCACGTAAGAGGGAGATCCCGGACGCCGACCGGCGCGACCCGCCCGCTGACGGTAGTTTGCCACCGAGGGCGGCATGCCATTGAGAAACACACAACTCAGATCCCCGAGATCGACCCCCATCTCGAAAGTGGTAGAGCAGGAAAGAATGTTGATATTTCCTTCCGCAAAGGCCCGCTGATAGTCGCTGCCCCGCGACTTGGCAAGTTGAGCAGTGTGTTCTTCGATGCGTAGGGGAATCAACTCAGGCGCGGCACCCGGATCATCAGCAACAGCATGAATCAAAAGGGCGTCTGGATTAAGACGATGCCTGCCGGTGTCTCCAATGGCTATCAAAACGTTGAATTGGGTGAACTGCGGCCAAAGCACGCCGAGCCATATGGATGCCTTGTCGTTGAAGAACTCGCGGATGCTGCCAGCTACATTTGTTTTGCATGCTTGGCTGGCATTTTGCGCGATGTTCGCAGGAAAGGATCCAGCACCTTGCGGATTGTTATTCGCACTGCAGATCGTCTTCACGCATTCGGAGAATGTTCCCGAGTTGTAAAGGCGTTGAACCAGCGCTGTGGCCGGAGCTGTTTGTAGATTGTTATGGCCGTCAAGAAAAGTCCTCAGACCACCATGCCAAAACGTGGTCTCTTCGGCAATCACAGCACGCAAGTAATTGCTCAGCTTGGTCGGATTATTGCTGACCCAGCGGTGGGTGCCATCGGCTCCGTTTTCCGTCACCATCTTCTGATACCTTTGCAGACCTTCTTTTGGGAATGTGTCGGGAATATTGAGTTCGACTTTGTCGATGCACCAGATGAGCAATGCCTCGATGACGCGACTGTAGGTATCGAAATTCGCTTGATGCAATCCAAGGGCCACAAGTGTCTGTGGGTCAGGATGCTCCAAAGTCAAACTGGAGATCCTCAGTATCCCGCGCCGACGCAAAGAATGGCGACCTTGACGGGCGAGCGCCTGGAGAAGCCTCCACTGAGCGGCCTCGGGAAGACTCAGTTCGCCGATTGGTTTTTCATAGCCGTCGTTATCCCTTTGCACGGCTGCGACGCTCAAGAGGCCACCGAGATTGTGCTGCCGGAGAAGATTTTCAAGTATCCTGGCTACGCGTGAATAGGTTGGGATTTGCGGATGATTCAGTAGCCATTGCTGCCGCTGCTGAGCCATGAACGGAGGAGCTTCTATGTACATTTGCCGATCAGCGGGTTGGATACCGTTCGCTTCCAACACCTCTTCATTCGTTGGCACATAAGCCTCCGCCGCCTCCTTGGCGGCTAAGATCAAAAGCGGTTCTAGGATCGTTTCCGCATGGTAATCTTGGAACGCCAAAGCGAGGGAAGCGGAGCCGCTGCGGGAGTCGGAGAAAGCCAGAAGCTTGCGCCCCTCACCGGGCAGGGTGCGAGCAACAGGATCACCGCTTGCACCGGCTTGCTTGGCCAGTTCCTCCATCGCCACAACTCGGACGCTGTCACCAACAGCCTCAAAGGGAGTGATGATGCCATACCGCGACCCGGCGAACGGCTTTTGCGCTTCACCGCAGGTTGGGCACATCGGGATGAACTCTGGATAACTCACATGTGGCTTGGCATGATAAACCACGGGCACCCAATCGTTTTCTCCGTCCTGCTGCGGAACACCGTGCCTGAAGAGTCCTTTGCGGGTATTCAACCAGAGATCTTGCTGATCGCCGGCCTCGGGTGCCTCCATGTCCGTGGGCAATTCCCCACGTTTCCAAATAAAAGCATGGAGGAACCCCCGCCTCGCCCCCCTTTCCGCTGAAAGTGAGTGAAGCTGATGCGCCTCCAAGGAAGGAGTTTCAGCATAGCCAAGAGCGAATGGCTGGCCACAGTCCCTACACAGACCAAGCGTGAGACCATCTCCTGTTCCCTCCGGCAGGAGGGCTGCATTCACGTGATCGCCCAGAGGGTCGGCGGCTAGGTGCAGGGCGGGCGCATCAACGCCACGGATCATCTGGTGGTAGCGGATGTCCAAAAGTGGTGTCCGCTTGCCCTTTTCCTTGGCCATCGTGGCAAGGGCGACGAGAGCATCCAAGGCCTCGGCTCGCTGAGCATGGTTCTCAAAAAGCCGCGCGGCCAGACTCGTGGCCGTGGCGCGGCTTGCCTGTTGGACAGAATTTGCCTGCGAAAGCTCGTATCGCAAGACGGCAAGAACGGGATCGTTTCGCAGTGCCTCCGCCATGGTTTGCTGGAAATCTCCAGAGGACACAGTACCAAGCTCATGCGCCCACGTGGTATCTAGTTCACCCGCAAGCTGTTGATCTTGCTGGGCGTCTTCATGCATGCGTTCGGCCAGTTCTTGCAGTAACCCGGCACAAGCCGCCGACATCCGGACTTGCAATGCCCCGGGATCAATTTCCGAATCTGTGGAAGCAGCAAGTTGCTTGGCGATGCCGAGCAACCAGTCCAGTGCCTCCCATGACCAGAGTTGCACATTCTGCTGCCACTCGGCCAACAGGTGAAGACGATTCCCTATTGTTTTCGGAAACCTCTCACCATGTTGCAGGTAGGTATCGTCCGGGATGGAACTCGGCGATGGATCGGCATGCTCGTGAAGTAGGGAGCGCCACTTGTTCCAGTTATTCAGCGGTCCGACCGCAGCGACGACCAGATCGCGCAGAGCTATTACGTTTTCCTGTGAAGTCAAATCCAGCAGACCGGGTGCCTGATGCGGAGGCTTCATGAGTGACTTCCACGCAGCCGAATTCTCAGCCATACAAACCGCCGCAGCATGCGCGAGGGAGGTCACACTGAGGAGATCGCCTAAAGCTGCATCTCCCGCCATATTCTGTCGTAGATGCTCCACTTGCTTCATCACTCGCTTCATCACTCGCTTCCGCCATACCACACGCCCAAGGCATTCCTCGGATACCTCCATCAGGTTGCTGCCATTGAAAGGAGCGCTGACCAAGTGGATGTAGCGGGCTGCATCGCATAGATGGCCGCCATCCTGGATGGCTGGTGCCGCCTCCATAGTACCAAATTGGACGGCAAACGAATTCGCCTGCGCCGGGAAAAGGCGAGCGGCGAAGTTGATCCTGATCCGCTCGGCGCGTTCCTCATCCGTTAGGTTGTCATCACTGATAAGGGTGGCCGAGGTCGCCAAAAACCGGAGGCTATCACGTGGGGCGCCGTGATGCCTCACGCGCTGCTGCACGCGGCGGATCAGCCAGGCGATCTCCGTGCCGAGTGCGCCGCTGTAGCAGTGGGCTTCATCAAGAACGATGAACCTCCATGTCGGACCGAAAAGACTGCCATGCTTCGGCTGTAACAAGAGGCGCTCAAGCATCGAATAGTTGGTCACCAGAATATGGCCAGGCCGCGTATTCCATTCTTGGCGTGTCCTGACCTCGTTATTCAATGCACCTTCATCATCGAAACCCAAGTGCTTGTAATCGTCATGAAGCCTTTGCTCCAATCCTTCAAGAGCCGTTCCAAGATTTTCAAGATCATCACCATCGATTGGATCGTCGTCATCGGTCTCGCCCGTGAACTTGCCGAATCGGATTTCAGGTGCCCAACGCAGCACATTCCTAAGCCGTCGGATTTGATCGTTCACCAGGGCATTCATAGGATAAAGGATCATCGCCCTCACTCCGTAGCCCAACTCCCCATCCTCATTTTCTCGAACCAACGAATCAATCAGAGGAATCAGAAACGTCTCCGTCTTGCCGGAGCCAGTGCCCGAACAAACAACAAGGTTCTTACCCTGCCCACAGACTTGCCGCACCGCCTCCGCCTGATGCTGGTGGAGGGTCACGTCCGCTGCGTTTGAATTTTTATGTTCGAGGAAATAGCGCGCAAAAATATTTGCAGTTCGCGGACGGATGACGTATTCATCGACGAGCTGTTGCAAAGTCGCCCCAGGCTGATAGACAGGAACTGCTTCCAGATAGGGATCCTTGACCAGTGGCTGCTGGTTGGAGAGAAAACACTCAATCTGATCGGAAAATTCCGGAAGCGATTGATGAATGGGCAGCGACTTTCGGATTTGCTCCCGGACTCGATTTTTTATGGCCTTTGATACTTGGGATGGTTTCATGTTAGGTTTTGAACATTTATGATTTTTTGTGAAGCCATGCGAGAGACCACTCCACGGTGGCTAAGTCACAGATGAACGCTTCGCGATTCGCGTCATTGTTCCATATTGACTGAATGATCGAATAAAATTTAGTCATCCCGTCTTGCGGAAGAAAAACCTCTGCCTGCTCGGGATCGAGCCATGCTCGGAGTCTCGACAAAACAGCCATGCGGAAAATCCCCGACCTGCCTAAGTTCTCATTACATGTAGAATCAAACCAGGAGGAAAGGCACAGAAAGATATAAGCAACGTCATTTTTCTGGTGACATGTTCCAATAAGCGTGTGACACGCATCCAATGCATCTCCAAACCACCTTGAAATGAGTGCATCAACATCAGGGGCCCATTGTTTGGCGGTCTTTATAGTGACAGCCGTTATATTCGCGAAGTCCATCCTTGGAACCTGCGGGTTGTTCTTAAAACACCAATGGAGCGGGACTAGGAAGTCTTCGACGTTTCTAATTCTGGTCTGCTGTCCATAGTGGAATTCGACATCGGCGTGCCGGGTTTGCAAGGTGTCGTTTGCACCAATCTTAAACCAAGAACGCGGAATCCACATTCGCTTTCCGAAACGCCCACAAGCAATTTCGGCAAACTCTGTGAGAAGTGGACACACGGTTGTGGCCTCCTCCCATTTGCTACCGTAGGGTCCCAAGATTGCTGCGATCTCAGCCAGGCGGTGGATAAGCGCAGGGCTATCCTGAATCAATCGCCCACCCCAGGCCGGATCTGCAAACCAGACGCTACCAGCTAAGGTGATAGACTCATTAAGATAATCGCCTATTCTGCACATCTGCTCATTGGACAAATGAGGATTTAGTCCTTGATGATTTATGGCTTGGTCGACTCCAGATATGTCCTCGCGAAACCAGGCGATCAGCCATTCAATTGTAGCAAGATCGGCGGTCAGAGCAAACTTCACTCTTCCATTCATCCATCCTTCGCGTAGCATGCTACTCACAATTTCCTTCTCACGTCCGCTTGGAGGAAGACCTGGAAGCCAAGCTCGAATCCGGCAGACTGCCGCTATTTGAAAAATCATCCTGCGTCCTATGCCGGCATCGGCGGAAATTTGGTTGCTCATGTCTCTAAGAACAAAAGACAAGTGACATTGCTCACAAGGGCCGATCAATTGTTGTGCATCTTCTATAATTGCATCGAATAAGCCTGAGATAACGCACCCAACTTCCAGCCAAGACTCAGGAATGCAAGTATCTTCTGCATGAGATAAATCGATTTCATCCGAATCATAAACCCATTCGAACATGGAATGGTGAAACCTATCAATGTCAAGGACTTCAATCTTTTTTCCATAGTCAAACCGAATTTTGTATGTATGGATGATAGATCCATCGAGTCTAGTAATCGTTTCATATTGTCCATCGTATGATCGGAATTTGAATGTGGAGCATGGTAGCCAGCACATATCGGGGTGCATTCCATTCACAACGGCAGCAAGTTCACCAAGGATGGCGCAATCATACGATATTTCTTCAATGGCGGATCCGAACATTGGAGCGGGATTTAGAGAATCGACGACCTCATGTATACGTCTCGCCAAACCACCCTGGTGCCCTCCCCATCTTGGATCCGCAAACCAGATTACCCCCGACAGGATCATCTGGTTAAGGTGGTAACCCGCGCTCTCCGGAGTGAAAAACTGTGCCAGAAAGGCTTGATCCGAGAGAGGATTATCCGGCGGATTAAACTCGGCTCTTGCAACCCATCCGGTATGGAGCCAGGCAGGTATTTGGAATTCCCTATCAATGTTATTTCCAATCTCTGCACCGAACGAGGCTCTCGCGCGGAAGGGATTTTGGCGCTGTAGATGAAATGGTTCGTAAAGCCATTGTGGCCGAGCAATCAGTTCTAGAAGATTTTCAGCAAGGCCTTTCCCCTTCCACAAGAGAAGCATGACTCCTTGATCCGGGTGGAAGCTTGGATGCTGTAATTTGATGACCTGAAGTTGCTCTTGCGGAGTACATTCCATTTGGTCACATGATTTATCCATAAGGATCCGCCCCCCAACCATTGCCTCGGTGATAATCGCGACGCGGTGACCTGCAGGATCGAAGCCGGTGGGCAGCAAAAGCTCCCACCCATTTTCAGATTGCCGAATCTGAGGATGGGCACGACAAATGAAAAGCGAGGTCGAATTCTCAAGAGCATCTCTAATTTCGAAATTGCGTTGGCATGGGCTTGCATCTTCGATTCCTTGAGCAATCTCGCGGAATGGAAATTCCCAATACCCTGGCCCCTCGCACTCACACTGGATATGATCACCCCAAAACAGTTGGTGTATTCCACTTGGGACATACAAAACAGTCCGTAAGTATTTCATTTGATTTATCGAATCAAAGGCGCTGAGATGATCATTGGTGCCTATGAGAGAGACCCCCGCAAAATTCCAGAAATGAACTCTTCTGGATGGCACAGAAAGGAACAACCTTTGGTTCCCCACGACGAGTGTCCCGGGGCAGAGACCGGTGTTCTCGACGCGGTTGCGGATATTTTCACCGTCAGTATCTGGCTCCCACGAAATCTCGTGACCCTCTGCTGTCTCTTCGTTGATCATTGCTTCCCTAAATTCTTCCGGCAGAAACAGAATCGACACGGAAATGGCATAAGAGCGTCCGGGGATTTCGACGCGCACAGTTTTCTTCCTGCCAAATTCGCCAGCATCACAGCGGAGGTAAGCCGTCATTCCTTGCGCTTCAACAGTGTTAGGCCATGCGATCTGATTCTCATCCCCAGAAAAACCCTGAAGGCTGATTGAGACCTGGTCACCAAAGATAATCCATGTATCGCGGTCGCCGTGCAACTCGAACGAATCCTCTGTATCAACGGGGCGCAGCAGTGGTGCCGCGCCAACTCGGATAAGCGCGGTTCCTCCATGATTGTGGAGTGTAAGGGGGCAACTGCGGTCAATCTGGAAAAAATCTAGAAATGCGAGCTTCTGGTTCGGGCAGTTGCGCAGAGGCATGCATGTAGTCGGGACAGGAATTCCCCCGAGTGTGAAGGATTCCCGCGTATCCAATGGCATCACGGCATAGAGGCGGGCGGCTTGAATTTCCAGATTAACATCGTCTTCCTCCGAAGGTTCAATGAACGAATGGAATCCACGTTTTCTGGAAAAGCGTGCCAAGCGGATGTTTTCGAGATCGGGCAAGCTCGTGGTGCCGCACGGAGTGGCGATGTCCACTCCGCATGCGAAGCCCTCCTGGATAAAGTCATTGAGGGGCACGATTAACTCGCCTTGTACTCGCCTCGTCATGCAAGCTTGATTTTGTGTGAAGGTGATTTCGTTACGGGATGTCCGAACCATCAACGCGATGTTTGCTACGGGGCCATTAACGTAAACACCCCACTGAGGACGAGCGAATTGATCGCGGAGCGGATGGTTCGCGATTGTTGCGAGCCAGTCATGGCCTTGCCCGGTCAATAACGCCCGGAGCATGTCAGAAAATACTGTGGGATATTTGCGCAGCGAGTTGGTCTGAGCGCTGGCGAAACGCATATTCTGCGGTTGGTTTGCCTCTTCTTGTCTTTGCCGCTGAATC
>CAIYYV010000149.1 GCA_903930425.1 Akkermansiaceae bacterium
CCGACCCGCGAACTCGCCCATCAAGTGGCCGGGCAATTTGAAAAATATGGCAAATTCACAGGACTGAAGGTGGCCCTGCTCTATGGCGGGGTCGGCCTTGGATCGCAGACCGAGCAACTCCAAGCCGGGGCGGACATCGTCGTCGCGACACCGGGACGCTTGGTCGATCATTTCTATCGGGCGACCATGCGTTTTGGTGAGGTCAAGGTCCTCATTCTCGACGAAGTGGATCGCATGCTGGACATGGGATTTCTTCCGCAGGTCCGCAAAATCGTCAATCTCTGCCCATGGGAAGGACGGCAGACCTTGTTTTTCTCGGCGACCATGCCCCCCGCCATTCAAACATTCGCCCAATGGTGCCTGACGGACCCCCTTAAAATCGAGATCGACCGCGCCTCTATCCCGACCACCGTGACGCATGCGTTCTATCCGGTGGCCATGGACCAGCGGGACGACATTTTGTTAGAACTTCTCAAGCAGACCGATTATCACTCGGTGATGATTTTCACCCGCACCCGCAAAGAGGCCGATCAGCTCACGTATCTGATCAAATCCACCGGCCAGCAAAAAGTGGCCGCCATGCATTCGGACATCAACCAGGTGGACCGCATGAAGGCCTTGGCCGGATTCAAAGCGGGCGACTACGAAATCCTTGTCGCCACGGATGTGGCTGCGCGCGGTATTGACATCTCAGGCGTGTCGCATGTCATCAACTACCGCGTCCCGGAAAACGCTGAGGACTACGTTCATCGTATTGGCCGCACCGGCCGCGCCGAGGCCGAGGGAGACGCGTTTACCATCCTTACCGCCGACGAACTCGATTACGCAAAATCCGTGGAGATTTTCATCGCGCAAAAAATCCCGCGCCGGAAATTGAGCGACTTTGATTATATTTACACGGCGTTGTTAGATGACTCACCCGTCAAGGCCGTGCGCCGCAAGAAATCCGGTGGCGGCAAGAAACGGCGCTGAGCCACGTTGGAAGTCGCCAAAAGGATCTGTCGCCAAAAGGATCTTGACACCCCTCCATTGTGCTACAAACTTGTAGCCACATGAAAAGCGCCACTGTCCGCGACCTTCGAAATCACTACACCAGCCTATTGCGTTGGGTGAGTGCCGGAGAGGAAATCGTCATCACGCAACGGGGCAAGCCGGTCGCGCGGCTCATTCCCGAGAATCCCGGAGCACCGGCCAAGGTGAATTGGGCCGAAAGTCCGGCGGTCACCCGTGATCGCAGCGGTGAACGGGTGCTCACGGCTGCGGAATCTTCGGAACTCATTCATGAAGCCGCAAGTTTATGGTGATTTGCGCAGACACGAGCTTTCTCTTTTCCTTTTACGGAAATGACATTCACACGCCACCGGCAATCGCCTAGAGTGCAGTGAACTCCGAAGTGATTCACATCTCCAGTCTGAATCGCTTTGAACTGATCAACGCCCTTCGATTTGCGGAATGCCTTAAATTCATCGCCCCCGGCAATGCCGTCCTTTTCTCCTCTCAATTTGAAACCGATATTGTTGAGGGAAGACTCATCGAAAAAGTCTGCAATCTCGCGGATGTCATCGCCGATGCTACCCGGTTGTCCGCCGCCCACACGCTCAGCGGCGGCCATCGCGGTTTCGACATCCTCCATGTGGCCGCCGCCCGCATCATTGGAGCCACCCATTTTCTCACATTCGACACGAACCAAAAGCGTCTCGCCAAAGCGGCAGGGTTCAAGCTGCTGATCTGATCTTGCACTTGCGTCTTGTGTCATCAATATCTGTTTCTAACACCCATGCGCGTCCTCGCCATCGATCCCGCCGTGAGAAACACCGGCTATGCCGTGTTGGAGGGTGACCCGCGCAAACCGACCGTGCTCACCTTTGGTGTGATCTCAATCCCGCAGAAACTCATCCAGTCCGCCGCACTTTCTGCCGTGAGAGCCCATCTCGCGAATCTCATCCAAAAATTCCAACCGGACGAGGTGGCGGTGGAAGGCATCATCTATGTGCAGTCGCACGTCACCGCGATCACGATGGGAGCCGCCCGGGCAGCC
>CAIYYV010000150.1 GCA_903930425.1 Akkermansiaceae bacterium
CTGAAGTTTGGCCTCAAATTTACTTGTTAGACGCTTCGTAAAGTTTGTTAGATGCTGTTAGGCCGCAGCGAAGAGTGTGGCTGGAAGATTAGGCGTAGGTTTATCTCCGCTCTTGATCCGCGGGGACCCGGTTGCGAAACGGTAGAAAGTCCCTGGCCTGAGGGAGCCGGCCCAGGTTTCATAACGCAAGAGCCGCAGGAGATCGCCGGTGGAGGGAGGTTGGTCGCTGTCGCGGCGATCTTTTCGCCATTTGGGCGGACGAAGATAGGATAAGGTTGAGCCGTCTGCGCGGGCATTGAGGGCCGCAACCCAAAGCAAAGCATAGGCGGCAACCGTGACCGCCGGGAGATGTTGATTGGAGGCAGCGGTGCGAACGTGAGCGTCGCCAGTGCCAATGAGATTTTTTTCTTCGCGGAAATTCACTTCGATGCCCCAGCGCCAGAGATAGTATTGTAGGAGTTTGTCCACCGTCATTTCAGGATCGGTGCATAGGATAAAGGCAGGCTGACGATACAGCATTTTGGAGCCTTGGCGCAGACGGTAGCCAAGAGGCGAGATGACAAGAAGGCGTAGCGGTAGATCGGTGCCAGATTTTCGCCAAAGGAGCGGGCCGAGGGTTTTGATGCGGAAGGAGTGACGCTTCCCTGCGGCAAAGGCTTCGATGTTGGTCCAGGGGATGGTCTCATCGGTGCGGAGCGCTTCGGGAGCGTGAGCAAGTTTGCCATAGCGGGGTGGTCGGCCATTGGCACCAATGGCAGGTGCTTCGGGGAGGTGATGGAGAATGTTGTCCTTGCGGGTGCGACCGATATATATGCAACCCTCCGGCAGTCCGCGCAGGAAGGTTTTGTTAGTATAGCTGCCGTCGCCGGTGAGCACAATGCGCCGCGAAGCGGGGATTTTATCACGCAGGATGTGGAGTCGAAGCAGAGCTTGGTGGTTGAGGTTTTTTTGTTTGAGAGCTTCGCGGTAGGCGGTGAGTTGGGTGGGGTCGGCATCTTTCTTGGGTTTTGCCGGGCTTGCAGCGTGAAGGAAGTCGATAGGAATCATACGGGCTTGACCGTTATCCAGAGGCCAAGCGGCGGAAAATTGAAGGTAGCGTTGGGCGTGAATGAGGTTGGTCTGAAATGCGGGGCCGAGGGGGTCGCGCTTCCAACTGCTGCCGTAGATTTTTTTGCCGGTTTTGCGCGCCACCGTGTCATCTACTCCGACGACGAATGGGTCTCCGGGCGCGAGATGATCTAACAATTCGTCGCGGACTTTGTCGAAGAGGTAGGCCTCATCGACGCGATCCTTGGAATAAAGGCGGTAATCCGCCGTCCAGTCTTGGTGGTGACCGCCGTGGGTGCAGATAAGATTGGTGATGGTGCTTTTTTCAGGGCAAATAAGTGTACCTAACATGTGTTGGGCTAGTCGGGTGGCACAGGTTGCGCTCGATGTGGCGAGGGTGGTGGCGGAGTCGAGCAGGTCGTGAAGGCGATCGTTTATTTGCGGGCTGAAGTTTTTTTTTGAATGGCCACGGAATTGGGCGGGACCTCCTTACGGGCAAGAATGAGATGGCCTTTGTCGGCGATAATCCATTCGACGGTCTCGCCCTTGGAGAACTCCATGGCCTGAGCGATCGCTGAGGGGAAGTTGATGTAATACTGTTCACTGGTCTTGCGGTTGATAAGTTGGACTTTAGTTGGGAATCCCATGGCGGCCATATCTATTCATGTAACTAGACGCAAGTCCAGCAAAATAAAGCGAATTGAAAAATAAAAGTCGCAGATCCTTTGAGTTATCTAGTCAGTGGCCAAACTTCAGGGCGCGGGCATCCTGCCCGCCGCCTGGAACATTCATGTGAGCCGGGAGGATGAAGAGCGTCCCTCATGCGCACACCGCTCGACGCGAGCGACTGGTCATGAATTTTCTTTCTCGCAGGAGAAGCCGCGCAGTGCTGGGTGAGGAATCGGGCATCACTTTTGTACTTTGGTATAGGGGGCTTCCGGGCAGGATGCCCGGGCCACCGTGGCGCGGGGCATCCTGCCCGCCGCCTGGAACAGTCCTGTGAGCCGGGAGGATGAAGAGCGCCACTGCACGCGGGTAACGCTTTCGTGGTGGTCGGGTTGGCAGACCAGACGATTTGGGGTGGATCTGCGCGCGGAATCAGAAAACGATGCACGGATGATTCGAAAACTCATGCTCCCCATGCTCCCGCTTCTCGGGATTTCCCTTGCCGTTGCCGCACCGCTCCGCGACTCCAGCATTCCGATGCTGGATCTTGCGAAGGATGACTCCCTCTTCTCGACAGTTGAGCGGCGGAAGGAGTATCTCGGTCATCCCTCAACGGTGCTGTTCCGCGATGGGAAAACCCTGCTCGTGGCGTATCCGGACGGTCATGGACGTGGCAAGCTGATCCTTCGGCGCAGCACCGATGCCGGAGGCACTTGGAAACCGCTCGCCATCGCTGACCAGCGCGTGGAGGAAACCCCGATTCTTTATCGCCTCGATCTAACAGGTGGTCGCGAGCGCGTGCTCCTTGTCACCTGTCGCCCGAGTCAGAACATTCTTGAATGGATGTGGAGTGATGACCGCGGTGAGACTTGGTCGCCCCGACAACAATGGCAGATCGAGGGAATCAAGGGTATCATTGTCGCTCTCGCGTCATTGTGGCCGGTGCCGGGTGATCAGCCGCTATGGCGCGGCGTGTTTCATGATCGCAACTTCGATAATTATACGGTCGACCTGCACCTCGAAGCCACAGGTTCGGGTGCGCCCGCCTGTCGTTTTGATCACCTGCGTCGCATCGACTATGCCACACCGGATGGCCTGGCGGCCGCGCGCCGAGCCGGGCTGTGCGAGGCCGGCTTGGTCGTCCGCCGCGACAACAAACGGATCGCGCTCTTGTTTCGGCCGGAGAAACGCCTGACCAATTCCATGGTCGCATTTTCCGACGATAGGGGACTCACCTGGACGGACCCGCGGGAGTTGCCGGGTTCTCTCACAGGACACCGGCACGAGTCGGTGAACCTGCCCGACGGCCGCACGATGGTATTCATGCGTGACTACACTCCGCTGAATCCCGGCAATCCGAGCCATGGTGACTGGGTGGCCTGGGTCGGCACCTTTGACGATCTCGAACAAGGCCGCGAAGGCCAATACCGCATCCACCTGCGCCGGAACTACGGGAATTCAACGAACAACAACATCGGCGATTGCGGATACAGTGGAGTCGAGTTGCTGCCAGACGGCAAGGTGCTCGCCATCACCTACGGCCACTGGGATCTCGTGCCCGGATCGACACACCCGAACCACCCCGACGGCCGCGGTCAGCCGCCCTACATCCTGCAAGTGAAACTCGATCCAGCTCTAACAGATCGTTGGGTCAAGGAGCCCACATCCGCGCGTCGTGTCTTCAAAAAATCTGTCGGTGGGACATCAGGCGTTTCCAAAAATTCTTGATGGTCAGCGTTTCTCTTTTTCGCCGTGATTTTGTTTTCCGATGCGGAATCACGCTTTGCGCTGCTTGATGCCCGCCATGAGTCGAGCTAAGGCTGACGGAGAAGTGTCACTGAGCGAAGGTTGAGGAAACCGACGCCTTTGCTGGAAAGCGGGTGGATGTTCAATTCTGCGGGGCCGCCAGTCGTGCCAAGGCCTCGACAAGGAATGAATGAGTCGCACAGAATCAAAAATCATGTTCTGAGGCTCTCCTTCGACATGGCCACAGAAAATATTCTGCTTGTGATCAATGAAATCGCGATTAAAATGTTGCGCATGGAAAACCATTTAACCACGGAAGCAGCGGCCAGCTACCTCAATGTCAGTCAGGCCAGAGTCCGAAAATTGATTAAAGATGGCAGACTGATCGCAGAAAAACGAGGCCGGGATCACCTGATACAAGAAGCGGATCTTGAACATTTTAAAAACCACGGTAGAAAAAATGTGGGTCGCCCGTTAGAAAATGGTCGTGCTGGCGCAAGGGTTGCGGAAGACGAGCCTAGGCATCACGCAAAAAACCTAAAGGGCACGCCGCTTGGAAATGGGGAAATCCTTGCAGGGGATGCCCTCAATGTTCTCCCAACACTCGCCAGTTCTGAGTTCCAACTCATCATAGCTGATCCTCCATATTTTCAGGTGCTGCTGGACGAGAGTTGGGATAACACTTGGGAATCAACAGATGATTACCTTGATTGGACACTCAAATGGGTTTGCGAATGCAAAAGGTTGCTTCGACCTGATGGAATTCTGTATGTTTTCGGGCAGCTGGGAAAAAGGGAACACGTTTGGCTTCATGTCTGCTCTCTCTTGACTAAAGAAATGCAGTTCCATGATATGATTATTTGGGACCGAGCGGTTGGGTACAACGAACGGTATGATTCATTTACTCCACAATATGAGATGATCCTTGCGCTGCGGCATGCGGGCAACTCAACCCCATTTTTCGATAAGGATGCGGTGAGACTTCAATATGATGAGGATACAATCCAGACATATCTCAAAGACAAACGCTACAAGGATATGCACGCTAGAGAACGCCATCTTAGGAAGGGCAAGTACGCGACTAACATTCTGCGCGTCCCATCCCTCAAGGGTGCATCTAAGGAAAAAATCGGTCATCCATCTCAAAAGCCTATTGCGCTTATCAATCAACTCATACTTTCAGCCAGTCGGAAAGGGGATAAAGTGTTGGATCCATTTCTTGGCAGTGGGACCACCGCGGCTTCTGCCGAACAACTCGGGAGAAAATGGATCGGCATCGAATTGAAACCGGAATATAACGAAATATCCAGAAAAAGAATCAACGGCATTCTAGCAACTCCAGAATTTAGCCTCTATTAAAAGTTCGGGCGGAGGATAGATGGGGATTCTTAAATCTAAAACCAAAAAGTTCCGGGTGATCTTGTATGGATGCACTCCTCCCGGCGTGTTTCCAGAACACATTGAATGGTATAGAACATTGGATACGCCTCTGCACCTTTGAATCTATTTTTGGGTTGATCACAATTTGGCTCCCAGAGTCATTGGCAACATTCATCTTCCATGCTTTGGCTTGCTGTCTGACATCCAAATAATGCAAGCTGTGGTCCTTCACGATCTTATCAATTTCGAGGAGCTGCGCCATGTCCAATTTGCCCCACAAATCATTCCATTCGGCCGGGGTGAATTTCACCCAACCAATATCTTCAAACCATTTTTCAAACGGTGTTCGTTGACGCCAAAATCCGACAATCATTAGAAATGGGTTTCCAATCATGCGTTGCCTTAGCACATCGCCGAGAACAATTGGTGATCCATACTTTGCCGTTTTCACTGAGACCTCGATATCGTGCAAATGGGTAGGAACCAATTTGTGCCGATTAAACTCTTGAGGGATGTCCCATTTTTGCACGTAGCCTCCTGCGTATTGCTCAAAAAAGTTTTCTCGAACCCAATTCTCGAAAAAGAAACCGTGACTTTGAACTTCAACCATATGTGTAAAGACGTTGTATGAGCCGGTGGCCGGACAGGATGGCGGAAATGGGGGATGGACGCATGGAGTAGTTTGTCAGTGGACAGATTACCCAACCGTTGGGTTATGCCAATAACATTGTTGGAAATGCTTTATGGGGTGACCTTTTCAAGGGTGCCATCTGTGTTCCGGCGGAAGATTTCGCTTTCGGTAGTGAGTGGCGATTGAGCGGATTGGATAGAAATGGTGCCAACCACTACCCAGATCTGGTTATTGTCGGCCGAATTGAATTGGGCACACAAGGATCCGGCGGATCGAATCATCGCGGCGACCGCACTGCTGCGCGGAGTGCCGGTGCTGACTAAGGATCGACTGTTTCACCAGTCCGATTGCCCGGTGGAGTCGCTGGGGTAAGGCGAAGTGTCACCGAGCGAAGGTTGAGGAAACCGACGCCTTTGCTGGAAAGCGGGTGGATGTTCAATTCTGCGGGGCCGCCCGCAGTGACTTTCAGGATTCCGGCATCGATGGTGCGGAAAGATTTCCATGAGCCGGTGCTTGGAAAGGAGAAGGGAGTGTCGGTAGTTCCCAGAGTCATCTTCATCTCCGATCCGCCGCCTTCGCAGGCGCCATCGATGGTGACCTGATAGTTTCCGGCCGGCAGCGCCACCTTCCATGAAACAAAGTCCTTGGCGTCCATCCAATAACCGACGTGGTCGCCTTCCATTTTCAATGTCGTGCCGTGGAGTGTCGCGTCAGATGATCCGAGTGTGAGCTTGCCATTCGCATCCGGTTGGTTGACAGGCACCTCAAGGGTTGGGCATTTGGCGAATGACAGGGTGACGACCGTGGCGATGGGATCCATGGGGCTTGCCGGGACTTGAATGGTCCACGCACCTGCCGTGCCGGCAACGATGAGCGGGTCGGTCTGGCCGAGGAGCGTCGCCTGATCCGGGCGGTTCACGAGACCACGGAGCGTGAGCAAGCCGCCCTCCGGTTTGCTAAAAAGATGCAGATAGATACGGGTCGTTCCATTCTGAGAGATCCGCGTGGTGGAGCGCCCGTCCCATGAAACTTTTGGAAACAACGAGGCGGTGGTGCCATGGATTGATTCCCCATGGGTTTTCATCCACGCACCGATGCCGGCAAGTCGTTCGAGTGATGCGGTGGGGATTTCACCTGCACCGGTGGGGCCCACATTGAGCAGGTAGTTGCCGCCCTTGCTGGCGATGTCGATGAGATTGCGGACGAGGGTCGTGGTGGATTTCCAATTCGTGTCGCTCGTCTTGAAGCCCCAGGTGTCGTTCATCGTCATGCAGGATTCCCACGAGACGCCTTTGGCGAATCCCGTCGCGGGGATTTCCTGTTCCGGTGTCCCGTAGTCGCCTTTGAATTTCGAATCAGACGTGTGACCGGACATGCCGGCGCGGCCTTTGTCGACGCGATTGTTGATGATGAGCGCGGGGTCGAGTTTGCTCAGATCATTGTAGAGATCCACACCGCGTTCATGCGTCCATGCGTTCTCCCACTCCCCGTCGAACCAGATCAGACCGGGATGATACGAGCCTATGATTTCCCTGAGTTGGCCTTTCAGATAGGCGGTGAAGCGGTCCATGTCGGGATTCGGGTTGTTCGCATTGCCACGCCATGAGGCCTTCGTGCCCCAATCCGGGTGAGACCAATCCATGATCGAGTGATAGAGGCAGAACCGGATGCCGTGTTTCTTGCAGGCGTCGGCCAGCGGCTTGAGCAGGTCTTTCTGATAGGGAGTGGATGCGACATCCCAATCGGTGAGTTTCGAATCCCAGAGGCAAAATCCGTCGTGGTGTTTCGAAGTGATGACGATGTATTTCATGCCCGCGTTTTTGGCGGCGATCACCCAGGCCTCGGGGTCGTATTTGACCGGATTGAAACGACCAAGCAACTTCGCCCGGTAATCCGCCGCCGGGATCTTCCCGCCGCCTTGGAGCCATTCGCCGGCACCGGGAACCGGCTTGCCGTCAAAGAGACCGGCCGCCTCGGAATACACGCCCCAATGAATGAACATCCCAAAGCGGGCGTCGTTGAACCACTGCATCCGCGCGGCCATTGCGGTGTCGGATTCGGCGCGGGCCAATGATGCCATCAACGGAATGGCGAGGGTGGCGAGGATGGTGGAAATCGTGGGATTTTTCATTGGGTTGTTAGATTGTTAGGTTGTTAGATCACGACGCGCCGCCGCCTTTCTTGTGAGTGGGTGAAAGCATTTTCAAATACGCTGCCGCGGCGCGGCTGAGGTCTGACTTCGGGTCGAGGTCGCGCAATTTTTTAAGCAGAAGTGGGCTGTCCTGTTTTTTTCGGGCCACCGTTGATAGAGAGCGAATCGTGCTGCCTGGAGTTCCTGCCCTTGTCTGGGTGAAAGCCGGGGATTGGCTATTTCCCTTCGATAGAAATCTCATGAACGATCAACCAGTTTTCCTGCGGTGCGCTCACTCGCACACGGAGGTGGCCGGTGCCGGTCGGCGCGGTGCCGGACGATTTGCCTGCGCTGAAATCCGCCACCTTGGTCCAGGTCTTGCCGTCCGCGGACGCCTCTAACACACCTGCGGCCAGCGTGTCGCCATTCGTGCTGGCAGGGCCCCCGGTGACGACGGCCACCGCGGTCGCGGCCGCGAGCGGGGTTTTGAGATGTAGTGTGAGATGGTCGTCTGTCCTCAACGCCCTGTCCGCCCAGAAGAAGGTGTCGGCCCGGCCGTCAAAGGCCAACTCGGGCCAGTGGTTCTGATAGATTCCAAGCGAGGTCTCTAGGGTGCCGCCGTCTTTCGTTTCACGCTTTGCCGGAGGCACCGGCTTCGAGTAGTTCACGAGACCGCCGTCATAGTGCTTCATCACCCCGTCGAGGCGGGTGGAAAACGCATTGTAGTTCTTCAAGGCCAGCGGCGTCCATGCGACTTCGGCGAGTGCGGCGATGCGTGGAAACGCCATGTATTGCACCTTTTTCATGTCTTTAAAGTATTCCGACCAAAGCTGGGCCTGAGTGCCGAGGATTTGTTTTTCCTGTGCCGGATTCGCGGCAATAAACGCCGGGTTGTAGGAATAGACGGTCTCAAGTGATAGATGGCCGCCGATCGCCTCATATTCTTTTCCCTTGGCCATTTCCGCGCCCGCAGGGGCCTGATAGTAATCGAAATATGTGTGGGAGGTGGTGGCCATGACGACGTCGTTGCCGAGTTCCAGCGCGTGCTTGCCCCACTTGGCATCGCGCCAGACCATCATGGTGGCGGTTTTCGGCAGTCCGCCTTCTTGGATTTCGTCCCAGCCGATCAGGCGGCGGTTTTTGGATTCGAGGAATTTGCCGATCCTGCGAACGAACCAGCTTTGGAGTTCGTTCTCGTTTTTGAGTCGCTCGCGTTTCATGACCTCTTGGGCGGTTTTCGATTGGGCCCACTGGGTCTTTGGTGCTTCATCGCCGCCGATGTGGATGAACTTGGAAGGAAACAGATCGCAAACTTCGGTGAGGACATTCTCCAAGAATTGGAAGGTCTCCTCCTTCGGTGCAAAGATATACGGATGCACCCCCCAGCGGGTCATGACCTTCGGGGCATAGCCGGGGATGTCTGAATTCCCCAATTCCGGATAGGCCGTGATCGCGGCCGCCGCGTGGCCGGGCATCTCGATCTCCGGGACGACGGTGATGTGCCGTGCCGTGGCATAGGCGACGATGTCCTTGATTTGTGCCTGCGTGTAAAACCCGCCGTAGCGCTGGCCGTCATCCGCGTTGCGGTTGCCATAGGGCGGCGAGGAATCCCGCCACGCGCCCACCGACGTGAGCTTCGGGTATTTTTTGATCTCAATGCGCCACCCTTGATCATCGGTGAGATGCCAGTGAAAAACGTTCAGTTTGTGAAAGGCCATCCAGTTGATGAATTGCTTGATATCCTCAGGGGGATAGAAATGCCGGCCGACGTCTAACATCATGCCGCGCCAGGCGAAGCGCGGGTAGTCGGAGATCTGGAGTGCGGGCAATTTTTTCGGCGTGGAGGACTTCCATGCCTTGTCTCCGATTGGCGGGAGAAGTTGCAAGATCGTGCGCGTGCCGTAATACACGCCAGCCGAGTCCTTGCCCGTGATCACCACCGTCTTTGGAGAGATATCCAATTGGTAGCCGCCTGCCGGAAGATCCGCCGCGGCATCGACGTCGAGACGTATTTCACTCGGGAACAAATTCCGTTGTTCCTCGGTGCCGGTTTGGGGCGCGGTCCCGGTGAGCGCCTTGAGCTCGGAAACCAGAAGATCCACGTCGGCCTTCAGGCTGCGATCATAACGGATCGCAGTGGCGACGGAAAAATCGAACGCGCCTTCTTGCGTCTTCACCGAAACCGGCAGGGGGATCAATGGCAACGATTGGGCGGTGGCGAGGCCTGCGAGGGCGGCGGAAACGATGAGGGATTTCATGGGTGCTGTGTGTGAGAGGAACGACGGAAAAAACGCACGCTGCGCTCGCCGGAATCGTCGGTTCACACGGGAGAAGAAATCATCAGGCCAGAATGTCAAGCGGTTTGGTCCTTCTGCGTTTTTGATGTAAGAACCATCGGACCCTCCACGTTTGCTGCGTTCATACCCATTCATACCATGCACGCGCCCATCCTTTTCGCCATCACCCTAAGCGCCCTCTCACTGGTCACACGCGGCCAGGCCGCGGCCACGGCAGACGCCCCACTCAACCTGATTCCATGGCCGGCCCAAGTGGCGCGCGGCAATGGCACATTCACATGGAATGAGAAAACGCCCGTCATTGCCGATGGGACATTCCCCGCTGAAGCCGCCCAATTCGCGGCCGCCATGGCCTTGCCCACCGCCCCGTCCGGCGCGGGAATCGCCTTCCGAAAAGCGGATGACTTGCCGGCCGAGGGCTATCTCCTCGAGGTC
>CAIYYV010000151.1 GCA_903930425.1 Akkermansiaceae bacterium
AACCGTTCATCATCGGCAGCCGCTTCCCCGCGCCTACCCTGGTAAGCCCGGCCGGCACCAGCAATGTGCTGCGCCCCACGTTCTCCGGCACCGCCATCGCCAACTCCACTGTCAGCGTGAACCTCAACGGCTCGCTGTTAGGCACCGCCACCGCCAGCGCCGGCGGCGCATGGTCGCTCACCCCCGGCGAAAACCTGATAGACGGAACGCAAACGCTCACGGCGCAGGCGGCCGACGGCCTGGGCAATGTCTCGGCGCTCACGGGAGAAGCCACCTATGAACTCGACTCGACCCTGCCCACGGCAGTGGCGGACACTTTGGACCGCGCGACGCACGGAGCGATCAAGATCGCCAAGGCCCAGTTGCTCGCCAACGACAGCGACCCGCACGGCCGCAGCCTGTCGATCAGCTCGGTCACGGCCGTGTCCGGCGGCACCGTGACGCTGAGCGGCAATTGGATCACATTCACGCCCGACGCCGGACTCTCCGACGCCACTCCGGCCATCTTCAGTTATGTGTTATCCAATGGCATCGGCAGCACCGCCACGGCATCGGCGACCCTGCTGGCCCCCGGCACCCTCTATGCCCAGAAAGCCGCCACCCTGCTTGAAAATGGCATCAAGAACAACCCGGATGGCCCGGGCAAAATCCTGACCTTCACCGCCATCCCCAACTTTGTCTATGAGGTGGAGGCCAGCAGCGATCTCGAAGAGTGGACGGCGCTCGGTTCGCTCACCGCGGGCGCGGACGGACGCTTGATCATCACCGACACCGGCGCCACCGATTCATCACGCTTCTATCGATTCAAAAAATAACCCCTGGCACCCCACCCCATGCACATCATCAAGCCACTCGCTCTCAGCCTGTCCCTGACAACGGGCACCTTCGCTGCCATCACCTTGTCGGATGTCGACCTGATCTCGCCACTCGCCATCCCCGATCATGACCCGTCCGGCGTCATCCGCACCCTCATCGTTTCCGGACTCGATGCCAATTCCCGCTACGCCCTCGACCTGAATCTCAACATCGAAGGCATGAGCTACGGCGGCTTCATCGGCGACCTCTTTGTCTACCTGGCACACGAGACCGACTCCGGCACCTACGATCAGGTCGTGCTCCTCAACCGCCCGGGCCGCAGCGACACCCTGCCGTCCGGCTATGACGACGCCGGCTTGAATGTCACCCTCAGCGACCGCGCCCAGACCGATATCCATATCTATCCATCACAAGACTATACACTGAATGCAAATCAAGCGCTCACCGGCACCTGGCAGCCCGACCGCCGCGAGTCCAACCCCGACACCGTGACGACTGAGGACGCGCGCACTGGCACCACCCTCGATGGCCTCGTCAATGACCTGAGCCCCACGGACCCTAACGGAAAATGGACTCTCTTCCTGGCCGACATGGAAGCCGGGGGCACCATGCAACTCAACTCGTGGTCGATGACCCTCACCTCCATCTCCCCCATCCCCGAACCGTATTCCATCCTCGCAACGTCCGCCCTGCTCGCCTCGGCCCTCCTCATCCGAACCCGCCGCAACACGCTCCCGTGATAACCCTCTAACAGGGCGCATGGGATCTCTTCCGGCGAGTCATGATCATTCCGCTGGCGAGAATCGTGAGGACCCAGACGCTGGGTTCAGGGATGCTGACACTGGCGACACGGAACCCATTGTATTGGTTCTCGAGCACCGCGTTGGCGCTCATCAGATACGAGGAGATCAGATTCTCATCGCTGTTCCATGAGCCCGCACGCAGCCCGCGCGCCGTGGTGCTGATGACGGCGTCATTCCATTCATACGCATTCCCGCCCTGATCGAAGGTGCCATAGAAGCTCGCACTGGCGGCTCCGGCACTGCCGACTGTTGTCATATTGCCATCCTGACCATTCCAATCCGCCCCATAGTTGTAATTGGCCACGTTGGCACCCGGGTTCGAGATATTTCCAGAGGCATCAGCAGCCGCGATGGTCGGGGCCGTGTTGCTTTGCGTCGGATAGATCGAGTAACTGGAATCGGCTGGGTTGGAATACGCGGCCTTATACCACTCGTCCTCGCTGGGAATATACACCGTGGCCCCGACGTTTTTGGTAACGATCCCGCTGGTCGCCCCGTTGAGCGTGTAGGACCCTGTTTCCGTGTTGCCCGTGGCCATCCAGTTGGTGAAGCGCACCGCGTCAAACCAGCTCACATAATTCACCGGCTTGTTGCCCATGTTGGTGCGGGTCGTGTATTTCGATCCACTGGCTGACCCGCTGGTGTAGGTGATACCGCCGCGAATATTGCTGCCCATGGACGCATTATAGATACCATTCGCATTCACGCCGCCCGGGTCCGCCGCATTCAGGAACTCCGCATACTGGGCGTTTGTCACCTCGTATTTCCCAATCTGATAGACATAGCCAACCGAGCCGAAACGTTGAATACCCTCTGTGAATACGTCTCCGTCAGCGGTATCCGCCGCATTTCCGGCATTGCCGATAGTGACGTAATCCATGTTGAACGCGGCGAAGGCCGGGGTGACGAGCGAAAGGGCAGCCAGCGGGGCGAGTAAACGAAACGTTTTCATATGAGCGCGATGGAACACCGCTCCCCGCCCCCTTTCAAGGCCTATTTTCACAAACCCCTAGGGTTAATTGTTTGTCCGATAGACCCGGTATTTTGGAAATCCTAAGCAAGAAACCGCTGTCGTCATTCACGCAGCGCTTGGCCGTGTCAACGCGGACTTCCGAATAGGAAACGAAGCGTGGATCAAAATAAAAAAACCGAACGTGAGGGCGGCCAATTCCTCATTACCGAGCCAGGCAACTCGGCAGGCCTTTCCGTTGTTCCGTTCGGCGTGTAAGAAAATGCCAGGCAAACAGATGACAGTCAAGGAGACCGATGAAGCCGCCTTCTTTCCCAGATTACTTTGCAGGGCGAGTGCCGGCCCATCGGTCTCGGATAAACCACTACTCTTGCGGATTGGTTTAGTCAAACTGAAGGATGCCCTGAATTCATAATCGCGGACAATCCGCCCGACGGTTTCCACAGCATCTCCACGGCCAGTCCATACTTGGCAGCTGTTAGTTGAACCATAACCACTTACGGGTGCCCCGCTCTAGCAGGTGCCCGGGAGCGAACTATTCGCGTTGCAACGCGATGGCTTCTAAAAGGTCATTCAAGATTCTCCTGCCAATGATAGGAAATCCTTGCGGGTGGATTCCGCTAATCGAAATCCCGACTGCTCTAAACAATTCACAACAGGCAACAAGGCATCCAATAGGCCGACTTCCTTGGCATGAAGCAAAATCCCCAGCGTTCCGGTGAATTTTAATCCAAGAAGATGCGCGTGCTTTCTGGCGGCAAGATCATCCAGAATCATTTTCGAGTTTGGGAGACTTCCCGCCAAGGCGATCACCTCAGCTTCCCCGCGATGAATGTCCCGAGGAATCGGCCATGGAGAGCGAGTCACCTCACGCACTTCAATCCAACCGTGAGTGGTCAGATCCGGCGAATTGACTCCGGCATTCAAACCAGCGCCGATTTCATTCGTCACAGCTTGTGGGATCAAGATCCTGCCATACAACTTCGGCAGAATCCACAGCACACCAGCTTGGTGCAGATACTGAAGCGGCGTGGTATTGCAAACGACCTCAGGCATTAGCCAATTCCTCCCGCAGTTCATCCCCAGTCTGCCGGAACGCGGGAACCCCAAAATCTTTGAGGCGCTCCAAAAAATATGGCTTTGACAGCCCGGCTAGATCAGCCGCAGCTCCGCTTGACAACTTGCCACTCTCGAACCACTGCACGGCCGCCGCCAACAACAATGCTTCTCCAAGTCGTTCCGGATTCAAACCTAAAGCGACTGGAGTTGCCTCAGGAATCTGAACGAGCACCTGTGTCATGGCACCATCATAGCCGCAATTTGGATTCGATCAACCCCTTTCCCCCATCCGCCAATTTGCAATCAATCGAATACCCGCCCACAGGACAAAGGATTCAAAGCGAAAGATTCCCTCTTCCGGCGGATCAGCAGCATCCCGCTCGCGAATATCGTCAGGACGCCCGACGTTGGTTCAGGGACACTGGCAACACGGAAGCCAAGATAGCCAAAATCGTCTGATGGGGCCTTGCCGTGAAGCTCCGCAAGGCGCTTCCGTGACAATCCCGTCTCTATCCTTGATGAAAGCGACGGGGCATGCAAGGGTTGTGGCCGATGTCCACTGCGATAGCCCATTTATTGAGTTTCCCGGATTCGACCGGCCACTTTGGTCGTTTTGGTGGACGGTTCGTCCCGGAAACCCTGATGGCTCCACTTCAAGAACTCACCGACGCGTATGAAATCGCCCAAAAAGATCCGGCCTTTCACTCCGAACTGGAGCAACTGCTGCATGATTACGCCGGTCGGCCAACGCCGCTCTATTTTGCCGAACGCTGGACTGAGCGACTCGGCGGCGCCAAAATCTATCTGAAGCGCGAGGATCTGCTGCACACCGGCGCCCATAAAATCAACAACGCCCTCGGCCAAATTCTGCTCGCCAAACGGCTCGGCAAAAAACGCATCATCGCCGAAACCGGCGCGGGCCAGCACGGGGTCGCCACCGCCACCGTCTGCGCCCGATTTGGCATGGAGTGCATTGTGTATATGGGCAGTGTGGACATGGAACGCCAGGCACTCAATGTGGTTCGGATGCGCCTCATGGGTGCCGAGGTCCGCGCGGTCACCGCCGGCCAGGCCACCCTCAAGGAAGCGGTGAACGAAGCGATGCGTGACTGGGTTGCCAGCGTCGATCACACCCATTACATCCTCGGATCGGCGCTCGGCGCGCATCCGTTTCCAATGATTGTTAGGGATTTCCAACGTGTGATCGGCATCGAGGCCCGGCAGCAAATTCTTGAAAAAGAAGGCCGTCTTCCAGATGTGTTAGTTGCCTGTGTTGGCGGCGGATCCAACGCCATTGGTTTGTTTCACCCTTTTCTTGGGGACGCGCAGGTCCGCATGATCGGCGTGGAAGCCGGCGGTGAGGGCATTCTGCCAGAGCGTCACGCCGCGCGTTTTCAAGGCGGCAAACTCGGCGTGCTTCAGGGCACCAAGACCCGGTTGCTCGCCAATGATGACGGCCAAATCGAACTGACCCACTCCGTGTCGGCCGGTCTCGACTACGCGGCCGTCGGGCCGGAGCATGCTTATCTGGAGGACATCGGCCGCGTGGAATACCCCTACGCCACCGATGCCGAGGCGCTCGCCGCGTTCAAGGAACTTGCCCACTGTGAGGGGATCATTCCCGCGCTGGAAAGCGCCCACGCGCTGGCCCATGTCTCGAAAATCGCGCCGTCCTTGCCGCCATCCACGCTTCTCATCGCCAATCTATCAGGCCGTGGCGACAAGGATGTCGAGCAAGCCGCCAGGTTTCTGCTGTGAGAGCGATGGCCCACAGGCGGGCTGCATCGGTTCAGCGCCGCCGCCTTTTCAGGCACAGGATGATGGCACTCGCAATCCACAGGGGCGCACCCGACTCGGGAATGGTCATGGACTGCCAGGCAAGTCCATATAACTCGTCATTCACCGCACCCGTCGTGTCAAAAACCTTGCTGCCAAAAACCACTCGAAGTCCGTATTGGCCTGGCGCAATCGAATCAAGCCGCAAAAATTCGGTATTATTGTAGGTGCTCACCGACTCGGCAACCTTGATGTCAAATGCACCTGCCCCATCAAGCAACCACACCTGTAAATCCAAATTGGAAAAGGCAATATCCGTCGCGGTGTTAGTGGCATTGTCGAATTCCCTCACAGAAAACCAGTTGAGGGCGACAGTGAGTTCGGTTTGTTCTGTAAATGCGGCATCGAAGACGTAGTCGGAGACATGGTTGAGAAGGATGGTAGACGAATCCCAACCGGCGGCAGCGATGCGTCCGTCGGCATCTACGGGTAGATCGCGCGTGCCGAAGAAATAGACATTGGCGGCTGCATCGAGGTTCATGGCACCGGCGCCCGTTTGCATATCAAGTGCCTGGGTGGTGACGTTCACGGCGTTGACGACATTCTGGCCGTTGTTCCAGCCAACGGTTTTTTGCGCGCCGGCCATGAGCACGGATTTGAGGACGCGGGTATCGAAGGCCGCGGGATTGTCTTTGAAATTCAGGAAAGGATCGGTGTTGGCGACATCTTTCAGCAAGGCAATCCCGCCGGCAACGATGGGTGAGGAAAAACTCGTGCCGCCCGAAGTGAAATAACGATTGGTCGGTGGTGTATCATACAGGTAGGGATCCGCAACTGGCATGGCACCGAACGAACCGCTTCGCCCGAGGTAAGCTGCTAGAAAGAGGGTTTCTCCAGGTGCGGCAAGATCGACCGCCACGCGGACACCGGGGAGCGTGGTCCCGCCATTGGGACCTGGCAGATAGAAATCGGCCAGGCCTTGAGAGGTCCAAGTGGACGGTTGCAACAACGATGCGCCGCCCACCGAACCGACCGAGATGTTATTGAACCCGGAGGCGGGGGCCACCACGGTGTTGGTGCCGCTGTTGCCGGCGGATACGACCCATGCCACGGCGGGATTTTGGCGGGCCAAGCCATCCATGGCGAGATACTCCGCGCCGATGGCGGACGAATCGCCGCCGCCCCAACTGCTGTTGATCACATCCGGCCGGGCGAAGCCGGTGCCAAGTCCCACGCCTTGAAAAAACGCCCTGTAAGCGGAGACCACCGATGCTTCCGACGTTTCAAAGGAACCTTCCACAGTGGATGAGAATGCGACTGCAATGCCACCGGAGATCACTGTGGCTGACGGGGCCATTCCAAGACCGGCATAGGTATAGTCTGGCACGCCATTCTGCACGACGTATCCGCTGCCTGCGAGCACATGGCCGACCATGGTGGCATGGTAATCATTTTCATTCAAACTCGAGTCTGCCAGATTGGTATAGGTATGGAACCCGGTCGTTGCACCGGGGGCCCGTTGAAAGACATCATGGCCGGTCCAGATCGTCCCGGCCTCGAGGTTGCCGATCACCGTGCTTGCACCCGTAAAACCATTTTCAAAAAAACGATCCCAGCCGATCACCGAATTGACGAAAGTGCCGTCTCCCGTGTTGGGATCATATTCCGTGTAGATAAAACTCCGGGGAAGGCTCTGGCCGAACGCGAACGATGCGGAACAACAGAAGAGGACCCAACGTGACAATAAGCGCATCAAAGCGTGTATACTGCGGCGCATCCACTCATGCAACAGCCGATTTCAGCGAAAGGCTCGAGTGAGAGATGACACACTCACTGATTATACGCTTGCACGGCAGCGGGCGTGCCCGGATTCTTGCTGGGTGATTTCTCCTGTGGATGTCATTGCGTCGGTGCTGCCGGTCTATTTATTGATCGTAGCGGGAGCTGTGCTGCGCGCGACGGGAATCCTCCACAAGGAGCACGATGATGGCGTCATGCGCCTCATCTACACCGTCATGTTGCCCTGTTTCATGCTGGATAAAATCCTAGGCAGCGCGGTGCTCAAAAGCGGCTCTGTCGTGCTCAGCTCCATGGTCCTCGGTTTTGCACTCATCTTGGTGGGCATCACTCTCGGGGTCTTGGTCGGTCGGCTCATGGGCCTCGAGCGAGGCACCGGCATACGCACATTCGCATTGGCCGCCGGTTGTCAGAACTACGGTTTCACGGCCGCGCCGGTAGTGGAAATTCTTTGGACCACCGGGACTCTTGCGATTCTCTTTGTCCACAACATCGGCGTCGAACTGGCGATTTGGTCGGTCGGCGTGATCCTCATCACGGGTGAGCGCGGGATTTCCTGGCGCAAACTCGTCAACGGTCCGGTCATCGCCGTGTGTGGCGGGCTTCTGTTAGTCGCGCTCGGTTGGGATGTCCACTGTGTCGGCCCCGCCCGCAAGGCCATGTCGATGATCGGCGTCGGGGCTTTCCCGCTCGCCATCTTAATCACCGGTTGCACGATCATGGATCTCGTCCACACCGAAAAACCGACCTTTAAAATCATCTTCGGTGCCAGCTTGGTGCGCCTTGTGCTCGCCCCCATCGTTTTTTTGGCAGCCGCCAAATTCCTGCCAATCGCCATCGAATTGCGGCAGGTGCTTGTCGTGCAAGCCGCGATGCCTGCGGCGATGGCACCGATCATGCTGGCCCGTTTGTTTGGAGGTCGGCCGGCCATTGCGGTGCAGATTGTGGTATTCACCACCATCATGAGTTTATTCTCGCTGCCATGGATCATCACTCTGGGGTGCGACTGGATCGGGCTGCACCCGTTGTTTCACTGAGCTTCCGCCATTGCCTATGGAACTCCGCTCGCACCTAGGTCACTCATGCGGCCATTTCCGGCCATGCACGCGCAGCTCCTTGAGTCATCGGAGATCTTTGGTTGAAGCTCGGGTTTCAGTTTGTTAGGCTCCCTTATTGATGACTGACCACTCTGCCACCCTCATTGCCCTTGCACTGGCCGAAGACCTCGGCGACGGCGATGTCACATCGCACTATTTCATCCCGGGCGAGCGATTGGCACGGGCCTTCGTCACCATGCGCTCGGAGGGTGTGGTTTCCGGTGTGGATCTCGCCGCCCGTGTCTTCACCGCCGTCGATCCAGATCTGCAGGTGAGCATTCTGATTCCCGATGGCAACCGCGTGAGTGACGGTGCCCTCCTCATCCAAATCGTGGGCAAGGCGCAGTCCATTCTCACTGCCGAACGCACCGCCCTGAATTTTTTGCAACGTCTCAGCGGCGTGGCCACCCTGACCGCCCGATATGTCGAATGCGTCAAGGGCACCCATGCCCGCATCCTGGACACCCGTAAAACCACACCGGCATACAGGTTGTTAGAAAAACAGGCGGTCGTCCACGGCGGTGGGCTCAACCACCGGATGGGCCTGTATGACCGTGCGATGGTGAAGGACAACCACCTCGTCGCAGAAAACGGGCCGGCCGCGATACAAGCCGCGATCCACCGATTGCGGGCCGAAAAGCCGGGGATCCAAGTGGAGTTGGAGGCCGACCACATCGGGCAGGTTCGTGCGTTTCTCGCCATGGAGGGTGTGGATTTTATTTTGTTAGATAACATGACTCTTGATGAATTGCGGGAAGCCGTTGCGGCCCGCGGGCCACAGGTCACGCCATGGTTTGAAGCCAGCGGCGGGGTCACCCTCACCACTTTGCGGGGGATCGCGGAAACCGGCGTGGATTTCATTTCTGTCGGGGCGCTCACTCACTCCGCGCCGGCTTTGGACATCGGGTTAGATTTCACACCCTCGTGAAAGCGCTCCAAATCTCCCGTCTCACGAAGCCACCATGACTGCCGACTTGATCCGGATCGCATCGACATTTCCAAAGCCTTTTCGATTGACGATCCGCGAGTCTGTCGGCTCGACCAATGACGAGCTGCGTGTGCTGGCGCAAGCGGGAGAGCCCGATGGGTTGGTTCTGTTAGCACGGCATCAGACCGCCGGTCGGGGGCGGCGTGGGGCGGCCTGGTTCTATCAGCCCGACGTTTCTCTTGCCTTCTCGATCCTCGTCCGGCCGAAGGAAGCCAGGGTGCTCTGGCCGCGTCTCGCGCTTGCGACCGGGCTCGCCGTAGCCGAAGCCCTCGAATCCTTCGGGGTCGCCGTGGGCATCAAGTGGCCAAACGACCTCTGGGTAGGTGGACGCAAAGTGGCCGGGCTACTTGCCGAATCGGGAGCGGATTCCGTCATCATTGGCATTGGACTCAACGTGAACACGCGCGTATTCCCGCCGGAAGTCGCATCCCTAGCCACCTCATTGCGTCTTGAAATCGGGAACGATCTGCCGCGCGCCGTAGTTTTGGGCGCGATCCTCCATCGGTTTGCGTTGCGGCGGGACCAGATTGGCGTCGATTTTGAGCGCGTGCTCGACGGCATCCGCGAGCGATGTGTGCTCGTGGGGCACCGGGTTTCGCTCGAGACCGCGCAGGGCCGGAGGGTGGGGCTTGTGGAAGGCCTGGGCGCGGGCGGTGAGTTGTTATTGCGAACTGACGTCGGCCTTGAAGCACTCATCCAGGCCCATGAGGTCCGCCTTCTCCCCGAGGACTGAACATCCCGGTTCCCTTTCCCGGATTTTCCCGCCACAATGATGCCATGAAATACCGTCTGCTGCCCTGCCTCGTTGCTCTTGCCTTCCTCACCACTTGCTCGTGGTGGCCGTCCCACACGCCCACAGCGTCCAAGGAAAAACCCGCGACCACGGCCCCGACACTCGTCGGCCGCATCGCATCCACCCCTGCCGATAAACGGTTTGTCCTGATTCAAAACTACGGCAATCACAAAATTGCAACCGGCACGATTCTCACCACTCGCGGTCCTGAAGAGCGGACGGCCAACCTCTTGGCGACCGGCGAATCCCTCGGCCCATTTGCCGCCGCCGACCTCCAATCCGGCCGAGTCCAGGTCGGCGACGCCGTCTATTCCCGCCACATTCCCCAAGCACCCGCGCCTCCATCGAATGCACAACCCGTTGATAATGAACCGAAAATGCCTGAAGCTCCCTTTTAAAAAATAATCAAGATTCCGCGAATTCTTTTCTTTCAAAACCTCCGATGTTTACGTATTTTAAAAAGGTCCCGATTAGCACAGGTGCTGAACTGAAATGATTTAAAAAATTTCAGCAGTTGGAAGTCATCCGAGCATTCGGATGATTTTTCATCGTCCGTATTTGTGCCGTTTTGTTTGTCCCAAATCCTGAACCCTACAACCAGCCCACATGAAAAACTTGAACGCCGCAGGCGCTTCGCTGAAAATTGATGCGAATCGTCTCGCTGATTTTGTCTTGTTCACGCAACGGAGTTGCATTCTGAACTTGTCCCCGGAACTCAATAAAGGAAATGTCTCATTTCCCCAATTTTTCCTGCTGACCTACCTCTCGAGCGAGGAGTATCTGACCATGTCAGACATCGCGAAAAAGATGGGGCACTCGACGGCGGCCGCCACTGGCTTGGTCGATCGTTTGGAAAAATTGTCTTATGTGGAGCGGACGCATGCCTCGGAAGACCGCCGCAAAATCATGGTGCGCATCACGTCGAAGGGCGTTAGCCTGGTGGCCAAAATGCGCACGGAAATCGCCACCGATCTGGCGGGCATTCTGGCTGGCATGGATGAAGACCAGGCCGACACCGTCGAGCACGCCAAGAAAGCCATTTATCGGCGGGCGATTGCGTGACCTTGTCATTTCCATTCCTGGCGCCGTTGCAAGATCTCCCGGGCATCCGTGCCGGATGGGTCGAACGCGTGCCCGCCCTTTCGATCACGGGCGACAGGGATGAGGCGATGCGTCAATTGCGGCCGTTCCATGAGGCCGCGGTGGTCGAATTTGCCGGTCCATCCGCGGCATGGTGGAGGGCCGAACAAATCCACGGCAAGTTCGTCGCCACCGTTCCCGGCAGTCCTCATTTCACTGCAGCCGACGGCTTGCCGGTCGTCCCTGGAGCCGACGGATTGATCACGCGTGAAACCGGCATCGTGCTTGCGATTTATGTCGCGGATTGCGGTGTCGTCTGGCTGGCCGACCGCAAGACCGGAGCGATTGGCTTGCTGCATTCAGGGAAAATGGGCACCGCCGCCAACATCCTCGGCGCCGCCACCAAGCAAATGGCCGAACAATTCGGCTCCCGCGCCCAGGATCTCACCGCCGTGCTCGGCCCGTGCATCCGAGCCCCCGACTATGATATCGATTTCGCCGCCGAAATTGCGCGGCAAGCAGGCCGGCTCGGCATTGGGAATTTCATCGACTGCAAACTGAATACTGCGTCTGATGCCGCCCGGTTCTACAGTTACCGCAAAGAACTTGGAAAAACCGGCCGCATGATGGCCCTGATCACCCGCGATTCCATGCCATGAATTCCCTCACCGTCAACGCCCCCGCCAAACTCAACCTGTCCCTGCGTGTGCTCGCAAAACGCGCCGACGGATTTCATGACATCCACACCCTGATGGTCAAACTCCCCGACTTGGCCGACCAACTCGAATTCCGCGCAAATGGAGCCTTTTCCTTTTCGTGCGATGACCCAGAAGTGCCCGGCGATGATAGCAATCTCGTCGTGCAGGCAGTGAGGGCGTATGAAGCCGCTGCCGGCATCACCTGCAATGATGCCATCACCCTCAAGAAATGCATTCCGCACGGTGCGGGATTGGGAGGCGGCAGCAGCGATGCCGCCGCCACCTTGATCGCGCTCGATCAACTTCATGACGGCGCCCTGGGTGCGGCCCGTTTGCACGCCTTGGCGGCCGCCCTCGGTTCGGATGTCCCGTTTTTTCTCACACCCGGTGCGGCGCGCTGCACAGGTCGGGGCGAAATCATCGAAGCGCTCCCCTCCCCTCCACGCCTGTCGGTGCTGCTGTTAAAACCGGCCTTCAGTGTTTCCACGGCCGATGCCTACGGCCGGTGGCAGGATTCACGCGAACTTCCCGGACTGAATCATGCCGCGCAGGAAATCGCCGACCTCACCCTCATCAATGATTTGGAACGTCCCGTGTTTGGCAAACATCGCTTTCTCGCAGAACTCAAACAATGGCTGTTAGACCGCAGGGAAACCTCCGCCGCCCTCCTGTCTGGATCCGGTTCCACCGTGTTTGCCGTCTTACGCGACGACGCTGATCCCCTCGCCCTCGCCCAAGCCGCCCGGCACGAAATCGACCCGGGCCTCTGGTCCTGGGCCGGCACCACCGGCTCCTGATCCCGAGACCGAAGCCCCATCCCGGCCACCGATTCCGCGCCTGCCAATGCCCGATGATGCACAGACCTCCGGCCGTCGAATCTTGCAAATTATTTTCTAGCCCGACGGCCAATGTCGATTAGGGTGGCCGCGAGCCGAGCGCAACAAGCGGTTCCGGCTTTTCAATCATCCATTCCTGCATCGCATTTTTCATGAACTTGACACTCAACGTATGGCGCCAGCCCGGGCCGAAATCCCAAGGGAAAATTGAAATCTATGATGCGAAAGACATCCCCGAAGAAGCCTCGTTTTTGGAAATGCTCGATATCGTGAATGAGCGCCTGGTCGAAAAGGGCGAGGAGCCGATTCATTTCGATCACGATTGCCGCGAAGGAATTTGCGGGACCTGCTCGCTCACCATCAACGGGATTCCCCACGGCAAAGATCGCGCCGTCACCACCTGCCAACTCCACATGCGGAAATTCTCCGATGGCGACACCCTCTGGATCGAACCGTTCCGCGCCAACCCCTTCAAGGTCATCCGGGATTTGATCGTCGACCGCGAGGCCTTTGACCGCATCATCGCCGCCGGCGGTTATGTGGATGTTCGGACCGGTTCAGCGATCGACGCCAACACACTCCCCATTTCCAAGGGTGATTCAGACACCGCCTTTGATGCCGCAGCCTGCATCGGTTGCGGTGCCTGTGTCGCCTCCTGCAAAAATGCCTCCGCCATGTTGTTTGTGGCAGCCAAGGTTTCGCATCTCGGGCATTTGCCTCAGGGCCAACCCGAGCGCGACAAACGCGTGCTGGCAATGGTCCGCCAAATGGACGCCGAAGGCTTCGGCAACTGCACAAACCAATACGAGTGCGAGGCAGCCTGCCCGAAGGAAATCAGCGTGGAACACATCGCCCGCCTCAACCGCGATTACGCCATGGCCGTGCTCCGCGAACAACTCGTTTGATCGCCCGCGCCGCGTGGCCCGGAGCCCCCATACAAAAAGTGACGCCCAATTCACATGACTGTTACAGGCGGCGGGCAAGATGCCCGCGCCACGTGGCCCGGGCGTCCCGCCCGGAGCCCCCATACAAAAAGTGACGCCCAA